>NZ_VMBJ01000002.1:0-176688 GCF_010608305.1 Stenotrophomonas sp. AS012628
CCCATGGATGGGTTTACGGCGTCTCCCGCAACCGGACCCGCCCCGCCATCCCACGGATTGCCCGCTTTTGACGTTGACGTTGACGTTGATTCGGCGGGTGCAGGGCGCAGCCCTGCCGATAAACCCCTCCTGCGACGGTTCGTCGCACGGGCAACCCTGGACCCGGCTCTACACTAGCGGGGTGACCCGCCTGTCCCGCCCGCAGCGCCTTCTGCTCCAGCTCGCCGTCCTGGCGACGCTGCTGATGGTGCTTGCGCCACTGGTCAGCCGCGCGCTGCAGGCGCCGCCGATGGAGTACGCCGCGATGGCAGGCATGGACCACGCCGCCATGGGCCATGGCATGCACGGCATGACCATGGCCGGGCACGATCGGCACGGTGCTGCGCCGGCAGCGCCCAACCGCCCCGCCGACCCCCACGCCATGCACGGCGAAGCCTGCGAATACTGCGTGCTGGCCATGCGCCTGCTGCCGTGGCTGGCGGTGCTGATGCTGCTGTTGCCGCTGCTGTGGCGGCCGCGCCTGGTGTTCCCGTGGTCGCAACAGGTGCTGCCGGCACTGCGTTGGCCGGCGCACGCCGCACGTGGGCCACCGCGCCCCGCCATCGTCCGCTGATGTCCCTGTCGAATCTGCCGCACGACGCCTGACCGGGCACCGTGCGCGCGTGCGTACTTTGGAGCTGTTCCGATGAAAATGACTTCCCGCCCCGCGGGCGCCTGCGCGCGCCTGCCGGTTGCCCTTGGCCTGGCCGTGGCTGCGTCACTGGCCCATGCTGCGCCTGCCGAGCAGGCGCGCACCCTCGACACGATGGTGGTCACCGCCGCCGCACCGTCCTCGCCCCTGCACTGGGTGACCGATCCGCGCCTGCCGCGGCAGCCTGTGCCGGCCAGCGACGGTGCCGATTACCTGAAGACTGTCCCCGGCTTCTCCGCCATCCGCAATGGCGGCACCAACGGCGACCCGGTGCTGCGCGGCATGTTCGGTTCGCGGCTGAACATCCTCAGCAACGATGGCAACCTGATCGGTGCCTGCCCGTCGCGCATGGACAATCCGCTGTCCTACATTGCGCCGGAGAGCTTCGACCGGCTGACCATCATCAAGGGGCCGCAGAGCGTGCGCTGGGGCGCAGGAGCCTCGGCCGGCACCGTCCGTTTCGAGCGCGATACGCCGCGCTTCGACGAACCGGGGCTGCGTGCCGATGCCAGTGCGCTGGTTGGTTCGCGCCACCGCAATGACCAGGTGCTGGACCTGACCCTGGGTAACCCGACCGGCTACGTGCGCGCCAGCGGCAACCGTTCCGAGGCCGATGACTACAAGGACGGCCACGGTGATGTGGTGCCGTCGAAGTGGCGCAAGTGGAACGGTGACGTGGCCATCGGCTGGACGCTGGATGCCGACACGCTGCTGGAAATCTCCGCCGGTGCCGGCGATGCCATCGCGCGCTACGCCGGGCGCGGCATGGACGGTGCCGCGTTCGAACGCACCAGCTATGCAGCACGCTTCGAGAAGCGCAACCTGCCCGGTGCGTGGGATACGTTGCAGGCCAACGTGTACTACAACGAAGCCGACCACGTGATGGACAACTACACGCTGCGCACGCCGAACCCGCACAGCATGATGCCGATGCCGATGGCCTCGAACGTGGACCGCCGTACCCAGGGCGGCCGGGTCAGTTCCGAGTGGCGCTGGCAGGACGTGCAGCTGGTGGCCGGTGTGGATGGCGAAGACAGCCGCCATCGTGGCCGCATGGGCATGGGCCGCGACACCTACCGCCAGGCCGCCTGGGAGACCGATGCCAACTTCCGCCGCTATGGCGTGTTCACCGAGTTGACCCTGGGCGCCGGCACCGACCAGCGCTGGATCAGTGGCCTGCGCATCGACCGTGCCAGCGCCCGCGATGAGCGGCAATCGATCCGCGGCATGATGGGCAACCGGCCCAATCCAAGCGCAGGGCAGACGCGCAAGGAATGGCTCGGCAGCGGTTTTCTGCGTTACGAGCAGGACCTGGCCGATGGCCTGACCTGGTACGCCGGCCTCGGTCACAGTGAGCGCATGCCCGACTACTGGGAGCTGTTCTCGCCCAACCATGGCCCGGCCGGTGCAGTGAACGCGTTCACCGGCGTGCAGCCCGAGCGCACCACCCAGCTCGACGTCGGCCTGCAGTACAAGGGGCCGCGCGTGCAGGCGTGGGTTTCGGCGTACGCCGGGCAGATCCAGGACTACATCCTGTTCACCTACCACGGCAGCGGCATGATGGGCATGAGCCAGGCCCGCAACGTCGATGCGCGCATTGCCGGTGCCGAAGCCGGGCTGGAAGTGAGCCTGGCCGAGCAGTGGAAGCTGGGTGGCACGCTGGCCTATGCCTGGGGCGAGAACCGCGACCAGCAGCGTCCGTTGCCGCAGATGCCACCGCTGGAAGCACGCCTGAGCGCGAACTGGGAAGGCGAGCGCTGGAGTGCCGGTGCGCTGCTGCGCGCGGTGACCCACCAGCATCGCGTCGCCGATGGCCAGGGCAATGTGGTCGCGCAGGACCTGGGGCCGAGTGCCGGCTTCGCCACCTTCGGGCTCAACGCAGCCTACCGCTTCAGTTCGCAGCTGCAGCTCAGTGCGGGCGTCGACAACCTGTTCGACCGCGCCTACAGCGAGCACCTGAACCTGGCCGGCAGCGCCGACTTCGGTTTCCCGGCCGATCCGGTGCGCATCAACGAGCCGGGCCGCAGCCTGTGGATGAAGGTGAACTACCGGTACTGATCCGCCGGGTGAAAAAAACCGGGGCCGGATCCCCGCCAGGATCCGTCCCCGCCCGACGCCCTCTGTCGGGCAGCTTCGACTCTACGATGGCAACGCCCGCGGTGCACGGCTGGATACACCTCGACACATGCCGACACCGCTGCTGCCAGCCTTGCACGGAACGGGTTCAGGGCGCTATCGCGACGCCGGTTCCACGCTGGTAAACGCTTGGCACATATCGCTTCTGTGGGCGCTTGCCTACACTCGGCGGCCGTGGATCACTCAGGACCGTTCATGTTGGCTCGCATCGCTTCGACCCTGGCCCTTGGCCTCTGCCTGGCCGTGCTGGCCGGGTGCGCGGGCAAACAGGAGGCCGCCGCCCGTCGGCAGGGAGAAGCGGTGCCGGTCACCGCGCAGGTCGTGCAGTCCACGCAGTGGAACGACACCCTGCAGGCACTGGGTACGGCCAAGGCGCGCGAATCCATCAGCGTCACCGCCAAGGTCAGCGAGATTGTCGAGAAGGTGCACTTCGAAAGCGGCCAGCATGTTGCTGCCGGTGCGCCGATCGTAACCCTGCGCGGGCAGGCCCAGGAGGCCGCGCTGGTGCAGGCGCAGGCCACCTTCCATGAGGCCGACCAGCTGTACAAGCGCCAGCGCGAGCTGGCCGCGCAGCGGCTGGTGTCCAGCGCCACGCTGGATACGCAGAAGTCGATCCGCGATGCTGCCGAGGCGCGTGTGGCGCAGATGCAGTCGGACATCGGTGACCGTCGCGTGCGTGCGCCGTTCGCCGGTGTGCTCGGCATCCGCCAGGTCAGCCCGGGCACGCTGCTGACGCCGACCACGGTGATCGCCACGCTCGATGACATCGAGCACATGCATATCGATTTCCAGGTGCCGGAAGTGGAGCTGGCCGCGCTGGGCGTCGGTGACAAGGTCAGTGCCACCAGCGTGGCGTGGCCGGGCCGTACTTTCGAGGGCGTGGTCAGCACCATCGACGCACGCATCGATCCGGCCACCCGCGCGGTGACCGTGCGCGCCGACTTCGCCAACGGTGACCATGCCCTGCGCCCGGGCATGCTGCTGGATGTGCGCCTGTTCCACCCCGAGCGCCCGGCGCTGGTGATTCCGGAAATCGCCGTGGTGCAGGTCGGTCGCGATACCTTCGTGTACCGCATCACCGCCGACGACAGCGTCGAGCGCGTGGACGTGATCACCGGCGCACGCCGTGCCGGCGTGGTCGAGATCAAGCAGGGCCTGGAAGCGGGCCAGCGCATCGTGGTCGATGGCACCGGCAAGCTGCGCCCGGGCCTGAAGGTCGCGGCCAAGGATGCGGCACCGGCCAGCGGTGCGAAGCCGGCTGACGCGCCGGCGCCGGTCGCGGCCGAGGGCCACGGCGGATGAAGCTGTCCGACATCTCCATCCAGCGGCCGGTGTTCGCCGTGGTGATGAGCCTGCTGTTGCTGGTGCTGGGCGTGATGTCCTTCACCCGCCTGACCCTGCGCGAACTGCCCGCCATCGATCCGCCGATCGTGTCGGTGTCGGTGGACTACACCGGCGCCTCGGCGGCGGTCATCGAAAGCCGCATCACCCAGGTTCTGGAAGATGCACTGGCTGGCATCGAAGGCATCGATACGATCAATGCGCGCAGCACCAACGGCCGCTCGCAGGTCAGCATCGAGTTCACTTCCAACCGCGATATCGAAGCGGCGGCCAATGACGTGCGCGATGCGGTCAGCCGTGTCGCCGACCGCATGCCGGAAGAAGCGCGGCCGCCGGAAATCGCCAAGGTCGAAAGCGATGCCGACCCGATCATCTGGTTCAACATGGTCTCCTCGACCATGGACACGCTGGAACTGAGCGACTACGCCGACCGCTACGTGGTCGACCGCTTCTCCAGCCTCGATGGCGTGGCCCAGGTCCGCATCGGTGGCCGCCAGCGCTATGCAATGCGCATCTGGCTGGACCGTGACCAGCTGGCCGCGCGCGGGCTGACCACCGGCGATGTGGAAACCGCACTACGCAACGAGAACGTGGAACTGCCGGCCGGCCGCATCGAGTCGACCGACCGCGATTTCACCCTGCGCGTGGAGCGCAACTACATCAAGCCGGAAGACTTCGCGACCATCCCGCTGGGCAAGGGCCGCGACGGCTATGTGGTGCGCATGGGCGACGTGGCGAAGATCGAACTGGCCTCGGCCGAGCGCCGCGCCTACTACCGCAGTAACGGCGAGCCGGGCATCGGCCTGGGTATCGTCAAGACCTCCACCGCCAACTCGCTGGACGTGGCGCGCACCGCGCGCGCTGAAGCCGAGCGGGTGGCGCTGTCGCTGCCCAAGGGCACGCAGATCTTTGTTGCGTTCGACAACACCACCTTCATCGAAGCCGCCGTGGACCGCGTCTACGCCACGCTGGTGGAGGCGATGATCCTGGTGCTGGCGGTGATCTGGCTGTTCCTCGGCAGCTTCCGTGCCGCACTGATTCCGGCGGTGACCGTGCCGGTCTGCCTGGTGGCCGCGTTCATCGCACTGTATGCGTTCGACTTCTCGATCAACCTGCTGACCCTGTTGGCACTGGTGCTGTGCATCGGCCTGGTGGTGGACGATGCGATCGTGGTGGTGGAGAACGTGCAGCGCCGCATCGACCTGGGCGAGCCCCCACTGGTGGCCTCCAAACGCGGTACCACGCAGGTTGCCTTCGCGGTGATCGCCACCACCGCCGTGCTGGTGGCGGTGTTCCTGCCGGTCGGTTTCCTGGAAGGCAATACCGGGCGCCTGTTCCGCGAACTGGCGGTGGCGCTGGCGGCGGCGGTGGCGCTGTCCGCATTCGTAGCGCTGACGCTGACGCCGATGATGGCGTCCAAGCTGCTCAAGCCGCACACCGGGCAGGCACCACGTGGCCTGCATGGCTTCATCAACCGCAATCTGGAGCGCCTGGCCTCGGGCTATGGCCGCGTGCTCGACCACCATGTCGACCGCACCTGGATCTACCTGCTGGTGATGGTGGCCGCACTGGCTGCCAGCTGGGGCCTGCTCAAGCTGCTGCCGTCGGAGCTGGCGCCAGCCGAAGACCGCGGTTCGTTCCAGATCATGATCGACGGCCCGGAGGGCGCCGGCTACGACTACACCGTGCAGCAGGTGCAGCAGGTGGAAGCGATGCTGGCACCGCATGTCGGCCCGGACAAACCCATCGTGCGTGCCAACCCGCGCGTGCCGGGCGGCTGGGGCGCCAGCGAGGAAATGCACACCGGCCGCGTCAGCATCTTCCTGCAGCCGTGGCGCCAGCGTAGCGAGGGCACGCCGGATGTGGCCAATGAGCTGCAGAAGGAACTGGACACCATCCGCGGCGTGCGCGTGCGTACCCAGGTCGGTGGTGGCCTGGTGCGCAGCGGCGGGCAGCCGTTCCAGATCGTGCTGGGCGGGCCGGAGTACGCCGAGATCGCGCAGTGGCGCGACCGCATCCTGCTGCGCATGGCCGACAATCCGGGCCTGGTCGGCCCGGACTCGGACTACAAGGAAACGCGGCCGCAGATGCGGGTCAACATCGACCGCCAGCGCGCGGCCGACCTCGGCGTGCCGGTCACCGCGATCGGATCGGCGCTGGAAACCATGATGGGTTCGCGCCGCGTCACCACCTTCGTCGACAACGGCGAGGAGTACGACGTGCTCGTGCAGGCCGGTCGCGACGGCCGCGCCAGCCCGGCCGACCTGGCTGCGATCCGCGTGCGCGCGACTTCCGGCGAACTGGTGCCGCTGTCCAACCTGGTCACGCTGAGCGAAGTGGCCGAGGCCGGCACCTTGAACCGCTTCAACCGCCTGCGCTCGATCACCATCAACGCTGGCCTGGCGCCGGGGTATCCGCTGGGTGAGGCCATCGCCTGGGCGCAGCAGGTCACGCGTGAAGAGCTGCCGCAGTATGCGCAGGTGAACTGGAAGGGTGAATCGCGCGAGTACCAGAGTGCCGGTGGCGCAGTGCTGCTGACCTTCGCGATGGCCCTGCTGGTGGTCTACCTGGTGCTGGCCGCGCAGTTCGAAAGCTTCATCCACCCGCTCACCATCATGCTGACCGTGCCGCTGGGTGTGCTCGGTGCGCTGGTCGGCCTGTGGGTGAGTGGCGGCACGGTGAACCTGTTCAGCCAGATCGGCATCGTCATGCTGGTCGGCCTGGCCGCGAAGAACGGCATCCTCATCGTCGAATTCGCCAACCAGCTGCGCGACGACGGAAGAACCGTGCGCGAGGCGATCATCGAATCGGCGATGGTGCGCCTGCGCCCGATCCTGATGACCTCGATCGCCACCGTGGTCGGCGCGATCCCGCTGGTGGTGGCCGGTGGCCCCGGTTCGGCCAGCCGTGGCACGATCGGCATCGTGATCATCTTCGGCGTGACCCTTTCGACCTTCCTGTCGCTGTTCGTGGTGCCGGCGTTCTACGCGCGGCTGGCCCCGTACACCCGTTCGCCGGAAGCGGTGAAACGCGAGCTGGAGAAGCAGGAAGCGGAATCGCCCTCGGTGGGTGGCCATGCCTGATCCGACCACGTTGCTGCGGGGCGATGGCTTCCAGCTGCGCCCCTGGCGCGCGGATGATCTGGAATCGCTGCTGCGCCATGCCAACGACGCCGAGGTGTCGCGGGGCCTGCGTGATCGCTTCCCGTACCCGTACACGCGCGAGGATGGCGAGGCCTTCCTCGCCGGTCGCGTGCTGGCCCCTGGCACCCTGAACCTGGCCATCGAGATCGACGGCCAGGCCTGCGGCAGTGTCGGCGCCCAGCAGGGCGTGGCCGAGCGGGGTCATATGGCTGAACTTGGCTACTGGCTGGGCCAGGCCTACTGGGGCCAGGGCCTGATGACCCGCGTGGTCGGCCTGTTCGCGCCGTGGGTGATGGACGAACTGCGCCTGTTCAGGCTGCAGGCCGGGGTGGTCGACTTCAACCTCGGCTCGGCACGGGTGCTGGAAAAGAACGGCTTCCAGGAAGAGGGCGTGGATCGCTGCGCGATCTACAAGCGGGGTGAGCTGCACGACCTGCGCCGCTTCGCCCGGGTGCGCACGCAGCTGCCCTGAACACGCGGGCTGGCCGCTGTAGAGCCGATCCCATGCTCGGCTGCCCTCGGGGGCCCAAGCCGAGCATGGGCTCGGCCCTGCAAAACAGCGCTACCGCAGCGGCCTTCGATCAGGGAGAATCGACCGGTCCCCTCCAGCCGACGGGACGTCCTTACAACCCGCCGACTGGAGAGAGCGCGCGTGGAAGCTACCGTACATTTCATCAACAGCATCATCTGGAGCAAGGCGCTGATCTTCATGTGCCTGGCCGCCGGCCTGTTCTTCAGCCTGCGCACGCGCTTCATGCAGATCCGTGGTTTCGTCGAGATGTGCCGCCTCACCGTCAAGGGTGAGAAATCCGACGCCGGCGTGTCCTCGTTCCAGGCCCTGGCCATGTCGATGGCCGGCCGCATGGGCATCGGCAACATCGCCGGCGTGGCCACCGCCATCGCCTTCGGCGGCCCCGGTGCCATCTTCTGGATGTGGGTGATGGGCTTCCTCGGCGCGTCCACGTCGTATGTGGAATGCACCCTGGCGCAGATCTACAAGACCAAGGACGCCGAAGGCCGCTACCGCGGTGGCCCGGCGTATTACATCGAAAAGGCCATGGGCCTGAAGTGGTACGCGCTGGCCTTCGCCATCGCCACGATCATCGCTGCCGGCTTCCTGATGCCGGGCGTGCAGGCCAATGCCATCGCCGACAGCATCATCAACGCCTGCCGTGGCACCGCGCTGTGCGGCCCGCTCGATGGCCAGGCCTTCGGCATGGAGTCGGTGCAGGCGCTGAAGCTGGGCATCGGCATCGTGGTCGCGCTGCTGCTGGGCGTGGTGATCTTCGGTGGCGTCAAGCGCATCGCCAACTTCGCCGAAGTGGTGGTGCCGTTCATGGCCGCCGGCTTCATCCTGATGGCCATCGTCATCATGATCATCAACTACGACCGCGTGCCGGAAATGTTCGGCATCATCTTCAAGAGCGCCTTCGGCACCCACGCCGCGTTTGGCGCGATGATGGGCCTGGCGGTGGAGTGGGGCATCAAGCGCGGCATCTACGCCAACGAAGCCGGCCAGGGCTCGGGCCCGCACGCTGCAGCCGCCTCGGAAGTCTCGCACCCGGCCAAGCAGGGCTACGTGCAGGCCTTCGCCATCTACTTCGACACCATGATGGTGTGCACCGCCACCGCGTTCCTGATCCTGGCCAGCGGTACCTACAACGTGTACTCGCCCGTGGCCGGCGCCGAGCCGATCTTCCAGGGCCTGGCTGGCATTCCAGAAGGCGCGGGCTACGCGCAGGCCGGCGTGGAAGCGGTGCTGCCGGGCTGGGGTTCGGCGTTCGTATCGATCGCCATCTTCTTCTTCGCCTTCACCACCATCATGGCGTACTACTACATGGCCGAGACCAACCTCAGCTATGTGAACCACAACAAGAAACGCCCGCTGACCGTGCTGCTGCTGCGCCTGGGCATCATCGGCATGGTGGTGTTCGGCGCGTTCCATAACGCCACCCTGGCCTGGGCGCTGGGTGACATCGGCGTGGGCCTGATGGCCTGGCTGAACATCATTGCCATCCTCATCATCCAGAAGCCGGCCATGCTGGCCCTGCGTGATTACGAACGACAGAAGAAGCTCGGCCTCGATCCGATCTTCGACCCCGATGCCCTGGGCATCAAGAACGCCGATTTCTGGCGTCAACGCAAGCTGGAGTTGTCCCGTAGTGAATGATCCCTGGAAGAACGCCCGCCGCCCGTCGTCGCGACCGCCGCGGGCGACCCCGCTGCCGCCGCGTGAGGGCGGCACCCCGCCGCCGCCGGGGCGCGGCAATGACGAGCTGCGCCTGTATGGCTGGAACGCCGTGCAGGCGCTGTTCGCCAAGCGCCCGCAGACGTTGCGCAAGCTGTACCTGGTGGACGCGCTGATTCCGCGCATGCAGCCGGTGCTGAAGTGGTGCGTGGCCAACCGCGTGGGCTATCGCGTGGTGGAGGAGGGCGATCTCAACAAGCTGGCCGCCACCACGCACCACGAAGGCCTGGTGGCTGACGTGCTGCGCGCGCCGGTCGTGCCGCTGGCACAGTGGCTGGCCGATCTGGGCGAAGGCCCGGCGCTGGCGTTGTGGCTGGATGGCGTCGGCAACCCGCACAACTTCGGCGCGATCCTGCGCTCGGCCGCACACTTCGGGGTCAAGGCGCTGCTGCTGCCGGCCGGCAGCACGCTGGCGCTGTCCGGTGCCGCCGCACGCGTGGCCGAGGGCGGTGCCGAGTCGGTGCCGCTGGTGCAGCTGCCTGAAGATGCAGAAGCGATGGCGCAGCTGCGCGCCGCTGGCTTCGGCCTGGCTGCGACGCTGGTTGAGGGCGGCGATGACGTGTTTCGCGCGTCCCTGCCGGACAGGCTGGTGTATGTGATGGGCGCCGAAGGCGAAGGCATGGACCGCAACCTGGCAGGGCAGTGCGATCTGCAGGTCTCCATTCCCGGCAGCGGTGCAGTCGAGAGCCTCAACGTGGCCTCGGCTACGGCGGTATTGCTGGCGCAGTGGGCAAACCGCCGCAGCTGAGTGGCGCCCGGTGGGTGCGAAATCTGCCTTGGTGGGTGCGAACCTTGGTTCGCACCGCTCCTGCCGCTTCACTCGCCGGGCATGGCCCGGCGTTACCGATGCGGGATCTGCCGTGGTGGGTGCGAACCTTGGTTCGCACCGCTCCCGCCGCTTCGCTCGCCGGGCATGGCCCGGCGCTACCGCATCATTCGTTCGGCGGCGTGGTCGCCTTGGCTTCGCTGCCGAAGTTGCCATCAGCCTCCGCCGCCAGGTATGCGAACACGGTATACGCAGCCACGTTCTGTGCCAGCGCCTTCGGGTCGATCTTGTCGAGGGTGTCGTCGGCGGTGTGGTGCAGGTGGAAGTAGTCCGAGCCATCCTGCGCCAGCCACGCCCACGCACCGCCCTTGGCGGCCAGCGGGCCGACGTCCGGGCCCGGGCCACCCTTGTCGGCCTGGTACTCGATGCCCAGCGGCTTCATCACTTCGGCAATCTGCTTCGTCGCTTCGCGCGAGCCTTCCGGGTTCGGCGAACCGGTATTGAAGGCGTAGATGCGGCCGGCGCCAAAGTCACTCTCGGCAGCCAGCTGGTGCAGGGCCACGTCCTTGGCATGCGCCTCGGCGTAGGCCTTGCCGCCGTACAGGCCCTGTTCTTCGTTGGCGAAGGCGACCACACGGATGGTGCGCTTCGGCGCCTGCTTGAGCAGGCCGATCAGGTGGCCTGCGGCCATGGTGATGCCCACGCCCGCGCCGTCATCCACCGCGCCGGTGCCCAGGTCCCATGAATCCAGGTGACCACCAATCACCACCACTTCCTTCGGCAGGCTGCGGCCGGTGATCTCGCCGATCACGTTGTACGAGGTGGCGGTGCCATCCCAACCGCAATCCAGCGCGACCTTCACCGTGGTGCTGCCACGGGCCAGCAGGCGGGCCAGCTGGTCGGCATCGGGCACCGACAGCGCGGCCGACGGCACCGGGGTCAGGCCATCGTCAAAACGGGTGATGCCGGTGTGTGGCACGCGGTGCGAGTCGGTACCGGCCGAGCGCATCAGGAAACCCACCGCGCCCTTGCGGATCGCTTCGGACGGGCCCTTGCTGCGGATCGCGCCGCCGCGGCCGTAGTCGCGGCCATCGCGGAACGGCAGCATCTGGTAATCGACGAAGGCAATCTTGCCCTTCAGCGAACCGGCCGGTGCGGCCTGCAGTGCGGCCAGATCGGCGAAGCGCACCACTTCCGCTTCCACCGTGCCGCCCGGGCTGCCGCCCAGTGCGGTGATCTGCAGCGGCTGCGGGTTTTTGCCGGTCACGGCGGCGTGCTCACTGCGGCGTTCCCACTTCGGGAAGGTCACCGGCTCCTTCCAGACTTTGTCGAAACCGAGTGCCTTGAACTTGGCCTCGGCCCAGGCCACGGCACGGGCGTCAGCCTCGCTGCCGGCAATGCGCGGGCCGATTTCGGTGGTGAGCGATTCGACCACCTTCCAGCCTGTGTCATCGGCCAGCGCCTGGTCGCGCAGCTGTGCGGCGGTGGCCAGCGACGCCGGGGGCAGGGTGGTGGTGTGCGGCGCCGCGAAGGCCGGGGCGGCCAGCAGGGCGAGGGAGGATGCGATGGCAAGGACGCGGCGACGCATGGACAGCTCCGGGAAGGGACCAAGCCTTGGAGCTTAACAGTCGTTCAGCCCGGCGCTACTACCTTATTTCTTCAGGCTGTCGCGGATCTCGCGCAGCAGCACCACTTCCTCGGCCGGCGCTGCCGGTGCCGCTTCCTTCTTGCGCGACAGGCGGTTGATCACCTTGATCACCAGGAAGATGGCGAAGGCCACGATCACGAACTGGATCAGCGTATTGATGAAGTCGCCGTAGCCGATCACCACCGCCGGAATCTCCTTGCCGTCCGGCCCGATGCGGGCCGGTGACAACGTCCACGCCAGCTGCGAGAAATCCACCTTGCCGATCAGCATGCCCAGCGGCGGCATGATGATCTTCTCGACCAGCGCCGTCACGATCTTGCCGAAGGCCGCGCCGATCACCACGCCGACGGCGAGGTCGATGACGTTGCCGCGCATCGCGAATTCCTTGAACTCGGTGAGCATTCCCATTGTTGTTTTTCTCCGGTGGGGGAAGAGGACAGCGCGCAGGGTAGCGCAGGTGATGTCAGCCGGCGATCACACCGTGGCGCTCGGCCACGTTTTCCAGGCGGGCACTGAAGCGGTCGCCGGGCTTCAGTGCGGCCACACCGGACGGGGTGCCCATGAACACCAGGTCGCCGGCACGCAGCTGCCACAGCTTGGACAGCTCGTGCAGGATCTCCGGCACGTTCCAGATCATCTGGTCCAGCAGCGCCTGCTGGCGCACCTCGCCGTTGACCTCCAGCGACAGGTTCAGCGCGGCCAGGTCGCCCACTTCCTCGGCGTGGACGATTTCGCTGATCGGCGCGGAGGCATCGAAGCCCTTGGCCGCGTCCCACGGGTGGCCCTTGTCCTTGGCGGCGGCCTGCAGGTCGCGGCGGGTCAGGTCCAGGCCCACGGCGTAGCCGTAGACCAGTGCATCGGCATCGGCCACGGCCAGCTCACCGGCAGGCGCATCGCGGCCGATCGCCACCACCAGTTCAACTTCGTGGTGCAGGTTGGCAGTCGCCGGCGGGTAGGGGATGGCATCGTCGTGGCCGACCACGATCGCATCGGCCGGCTTGCTGAAGAACATCGGGCGGCCGCGGTCATCGGCCGCCGGCACCGCTGCGCCCATTTCGCGGGCGTGGTCGGCGAAGTTGCGGCCGACGCAGTAGATGCGGTGCACGGGGAAACTGCCGCCACCGGCTACCGGCACACGCGGCAGGGCTACGGCAGGGATCACATCGGAGACATCGGACATGCGGGCATCCAGGAAGGGCGTGCCCGCAGTCTAGAACGCATGGCGCCCGCCGTCAGCGGGCGCGGATGGCGTAAGTCAGCGCGAGACCGGCAACACCGGCTTGCGCACCACGCGGTACTCGCCCTCGACCACGGTCGGGTCGACCGGACGCGCGGCACCCGGCTTGCGCGAGGCCAGCAGCTTCCACGCTAGGCCGACCATGATCATCGCCGCACCAACAAACACGCCGATGAACACCATCGCGGCCAGGATCGCCAGGCCAAGCAGGCCCACGGCAACGCGCACCAGCGGGTGACGCGGCTTGCGCGGCGCGAACAGGGTGCGGAACTGGTTGAAGGCGGATGCGCGATTGAACATGGCGGCTCGATAGGCTGGGATCAGCGAAAACAGAGTATCGGGACGCGCCACTGTCATTGAGTGAAAAACTCGTTAAATATAGCCTGTGCTTATTACGGATCAATGACTTGTGTTCATGTCGCAGCCAGTCACCTGAGTGGGCATGCGACAATGCGGGTTTACTGTCCGAGCCTTCGCCATGACTGCCGCTGCTTCCCTGATCGCCCTTGATGCCATTGCCGATGGCGCGTTTGCCGAGGTCGAAGCGGTGGTCGATGGCGATGCCGAGTCGCTGGTGCTGTACCGCGACGGCGCGCAGGTGCGTGCGTTCCTGAACATCTGCCCGCACGCCGGCCGACGCCTGGACTGGGCCCCGGGCCAGTTCCTGAAGAGCCGCGAAGGCCACCTGGTCTGCGCCGCCCACGGTGCCTCGTTCGCGCTGGACAGCGGCGACTGCATTGCCGGTCCCTGCAAGGGCGACCGCCTGCGCGCAGTGCCGGTGGACGTGCGCGACGGGCAGGTTTACCTGGTTTGATGTATCGGTGTGCGGACCAACGGTCCGCACCCACCAAGCCAACAGTCCGCACCCAACAGATCAACAGGTATCCAGATCCATCCACGCATGGCGTGGATCTACTGCAGATTGCAGCGATCTGTCGAAGGCGGGGTGGGGCCGGTTGCGGGGGCGTGAGCCGCATGGATGCGGCGACCGAGCTTACAGGGACGTACTTGCAGCGTCCCCCGCAACCGGCCCCACCCCGCCATCCCACGGAATGCAGGCTGTTGCTGTTGCTGTTGCTTTGGCTTCTGCGGGTGCAGGGCGCAGCCCTGCCAACAAACCCAACCCTCAGAACATCAGGTTGATCATCAACACCACCACGCAGGTGTAGATCAGCGACAACGGTCCGCCGACCCGCCACATCTCGCGCGGGGTGTAATTAGCCGGACCGGTGATCATCGAGATCACCGGGTTGGAGGCCGTCATCAGGTTGTTGGACGCCGACAGCGCCACGATCAGCGCGAACGCCGTCGGGTTGCCACCCGCCGCCAGTGCCAGGTTCACCGCAATGGGCACCATCACGATGGTCGCGCCCACATGGCTGATCACCAGCGAGAACGCCGTGGTCAGCAGCGCCAGCGCCACCTCCAGCACCCACACCGGGATGCCGGTCGGCAGCTTGTCGATGGTATGGCCGGCCACCCATGCCGCCGCACCACTGGAATCCATCGCCCAGCCGAGCGGAATCAGCCCCGCCATCATGAACACCGTCTTCCAGTTGATCGAGGCATAGGCCTCGTCCATGCGCAGCACGCCGGTCAGCAGCATGCCGGCCACGCCGGTCATCAGCGTCAGCGCCACCGGCAGCTTGCTGGTCAGCGCGATCAGGATGGTCAGCGCGAAGATCGCCATCGCGATCTTGAACTTGTGCGGGCGCTGCTCGCCGGTCGGGTAGTCGGTCACCACCACGAAGTCACGGCTGCGCGCGGCCTGCGCCAGGTCGGTCCAGATGCTGTGGAAGACCAGCATGTCGCCGGCGCGCAGCTGCACGTCGCGCACGTCCTCGCGGATCACCTGCTTGTCGCGGTTGATCGCCAGCAGGCTGATGCCGCGCTCCTTGCGCAGGCGCAGGTCGGCCGCGCTCTTGCCGATCACGTTCGAGGTGGGGGGCACCACCGCTTCGGAAATGCCGGCACGGCTGGGATTGAACAGGTCGCCCAGGTGCTTCAGGCGCGAAGACATGCGCAGGAACTGGTTCTGCGCGAAATCGTGGATCTGCTCGCGCGGGCCCATCGCACCGAGCACGCTGCCGACCCAGATGCGCATTTCCGCCGGCGGCGCCAGGCGGGTGTCGTTGCCGGTTTTCAGGGCCAGCAGCAGCGGGGCATCGTGCAGGTTCTCGGCCTCGCCCAGGGTCATGCCCACCAGCGGGCTTTCCGCGCTGACCACCAGCTCGAACACATCGCCTTCGATGCCGTAGGTCTTGGCGAAGTAGCTCTCGGTGCGTGCGGGCGTGACCCCGTCGTTGACCAGGTTCTCTTCCTCGATCAGCTTGCGGTCGCCGTAGTAGCGGAAATACAGCAGCGAGGCGATCAGCAGGGCCACGCCGATCGGCAGCGGTGCGAACATGCGCAGCGGCTCGATGGTGGCCAGGCCGGAGGGCAGGTTGTTGTTGGCCGAGGCCAGCAGATCGTTCAGCAGGATCAGCGGCGAGTTGCCGACCATGGTCAGCGCGCCGCCCATCACGATCGCCGCCGAGATCGGCAGCAGCAGGCGCTGCAGGGTCAGGCCGGTGCGCGCTGCCAGTCGCGAGGCGACCGGCAGGTACAGCGCCATCACCGACGGGTTCTGCATGAAGGACGAGTTCAGGCCGGCGATGGCCGTGGTCATCATCAGCAAGCGCTGCTCGACGCCATGGCCGCGCCGCAGCAGCCAGGCCGCCAGCCGGTTCAGCGCCCCGGTGCGGTCCAGGCCGGCACCGAGGATGGTGGTGGCGATGATGCTCATCACCGCGTTACCGGAGAAACCGCCGAAGATTTCCTCCGGCGCGATCAGGCCGGTGACACCCAGCACCACCAGCACCACCAGCGCGACCACGTCGGCGCGGATGCGCTCGAACAGGAACATCGCCATCGTGAAGCCGACCAGCCCGAGCACGAGCTTCATGTCGTTGGTCAGCGTCAGCGCGGTATCCATGTGGGGCGCGGCGTCCTCAGGCGATCGTCAGGTGCGGTCGTACAGCAGGTCCCAGACGCCGTGGCCGAGCTTCTGGCCGCGGGTCTCGAAGTGGGTCTGCGGGCGCCAGTCCGGGCGCGGCACGCTGCCACGCGGGCCGGCGCGGTTGACCAGGCCGGCGGTGGCATCGAGCACGTCCCACATCTGCTCGGCGTAGTCTTCCCAGTCGGTGGCGCAGTGCAGGCGGCCACCCGGGCGCAGCTTGCGCACCAGCAGCTCGGCGAACGCCGGCTGCAGCAGGCGGCGCTTGTTGTGGCGCTTCTTGTGCCACGGGTCCGGGAAGTAGATGCGCACTTCATCGAGCGCGCCATCGGCGATCTCGTTCTGCAGCACTTCCACCGCATCGTGGTGGTACAGGCGCACGTGGTCGGCGTTGTCCTCCGCCAGCGCGTTCAGCAGCCGGCCCACGCCGGGCGCGTGCACTTCGATGCCGATGTAGTCGCGCGACGGGTCGTGCTGGGCGGCGAAGCGCAGCGCGGCACCGTTGCCGAAGCCGATTTCCAGCACCTTGTGCGCCGGGCGCCCGAAGGTGGCGTCCAGGTCACGCGGCTGGCCGTTGTAATCGATGCCGAAGCGCGGCCAGCGTTCGTCGAACGCGCGCTGCTGGGCGGGGGTGAAGCGGCCCTGGCGCAACACGAAGCTGCGCACCTCGCGGCGGCCTTCGCTGACGGTGAAGGGCTTGGGCGGAGCCTTGGAACCGGCGCTGTCGAAAGGATTGGTCATCAGCCGATCAGCCCATCCACCGGGGAGGAGGCGCTGGCGTAGCGCTTGCGCGGGATGCGCCCGGCCAGGAACGCCTCGCGGCCGGCCTCGACGGCCTTGCGCATGGCACTGGCCATCAGCACCGGGCTGCGTGCACCGGCAATGGCGGTGTTCATCAGCACGCCGTCGCAGCCCAGCTCCATCGCGATTGCCGCGTCCGACGCGGTGCCCACGCCGGCGTCGACGATGATCGGCACCTTGGCGTCTTCGATGATCTGCAGCAGGTTGTACTTGTTCTGGATGCCCAGGCCCGAACCGATCGGTGCGGCCAGCGGCATCACCGCAGCGCAGCCGATCTCTTCCAGGCGCTTGGCCAGGATCGGATCGTCGGAGGTATAGACCATCACCTCGAAGCCGTCCTTGACCAGCTGTTCGGCGGCCTTGAGGGTCTGCACCACGTCCGGGTACAGCGACTTCTGGTCGCCCAGCACTTCCAGCTTGGTCAGGTTGTGGCCGTCCAGCAGCTCACGTGCCAGCCGGCAGGTACGCACCGCGTCTTCGGCGGTGTAGCAGCCGGCGGTGTTGGGCAGGATGGTGTAGCGCTCCGGCGGCAGCACGTCGAGCAGGTTGGGCTCGCCCGGGTTCTGCCCGATGTTGGTGCGGCGGATGGCCACGGTGACGATCTGGGCGCCTGCAGCCTCGGTGGCCAGGCGCGTTTCTTCCAGATCCTTGAACTTGCCGGTGCCGGTGAGCAGCCGCGAGCCATAGGTCTTGCCGGCGATCACCAGCGAATCGGGGGAGACATGAACGTTCATGGCGCGATTATCGCCTATCCGCCTGAAGATGGGATCACGCAATGGCGTGCCGGCCGCTGGCCGGCAAACCCGCGCAGGTCTCAGCCCCCGCCCAGCGCGTGCACGATCTCCACGATGTCGCCTTCGGCCAGGACGTGCTCGCCATGGCGGCTGCGGCTGACGATCTCGCCGTTGACCTCCACCGCCACCCGGCGCTGCAGCAGCTGCTCGGCCTCGAGCAGGTCGTGGAGGGTCGCCGGGGCGGGCAGGGTGCGGGGTTCGCCGTTGAGCTGGATGTTCATCCCTGCATTGTCGCTGATAGCCCGTCGAGATCGGAACGTTTGCAATTTGAACCGGGCGCCAGCTCCAGCACAGCGGGTTCCGGCGTGATCAGGCGACAATCCATGCGGCGGCGCAGCGTGAGCAAACGGCGGCGCGGTGAAACCATTGACCGTGCGCCGGCGTACGTGCGCCGGATTCCAACCTATTTACCCCACAGGAGTTCCTAGATGCAGCTCAGCAAACACCCGATCCGCTCCCTGATGGCGGCTGCGATCGCACTCGCCGCGCTGCCGGCCATGGCAGGCGAAAGTCCGTATTCCAAGGCGGTGTTCTTCGGCGACAGCCTCACCGACGCCGGCTATTTCCGCCCGCTGCTGCCTGAGGCCACCCAGGGGCTCTCCGGCCAGTTCACCACCAACCCGGGCTGGGTGTGGTCGCAGCAGGTCGCCAACTACTACGGCCTCAACAAGGACCCCAACGGCAACGGCCAGAACGGCGACAACTACGCTGTCGGCGGTGCCCGCGTGTCGGTCGAAGGCGGTGGTGCCCTTGGCGCGATCCCGTCGTTGAAGTCGCAGGCGGCCCGTTACCTGGCCGCAAACGGCGGCAAGGCTGATCGTAATGCCCTGTATACCGTCTGGGGCGGCGCCAACGACCTGTTCGCCGCGGCCGGTGCTGCCGGCGCGGGTGCGTCGCCGGCCCAGGTGCAGGGCATCATCGGCGCGGCGGTCACCGACCAGATCGCGCTGGTCGGCGCCCTGAAGCAGGCCGGTGCCCAGTACGTGCTGGTGCCGAACCTGCCGGACGTGGGCATCACCCCGCAGTTCCGCGGCCCCAACGCGGCAGCCGCCACCGCCATGTCGGTGGGCTACAACAAGGCACTGTACGGCGGCCTGAAGCAGGCGGGCATCGAGTTCATTCCGCTCGATACCTTCAGCATCCTGCGTGAAGTGACCGCCAACCCGGGCATGTACGGCTTCACCAACGTCACCGGCACCGCCTGCAAGATCAACCCGGCCAACACCACGGGCAGCATCATCGGCTGCAACCCGACGACCTACGTCAGCCCCGATGCGTACCAGACCTATCTGTTCGCCGATGGCGTGCATCCCACCGTGACCGGTCACCAGCTGCTGGGCCAGTACGCCGTCTCGGTGCTGGAGGCTCCGCGCCTGCAGCAGGTGCTGAGCCACTCGGCACAGACGGTCGGCCGTTCGCGTGCCGACCAGGTCAGCAACCACCTGGGCGCCCGTCCGGCCGATGGCCTGTCGTGGTGGGGTGGCGTGCGCGGTGACATGCAGCGCTATGACCACGCCGACCTGTACGACGGCGTGGCGCCGGCCGGCCTGTTCGGTGTCGACTGGTCACGTGACGGCGTGGTGGTCGGCGGCTTCGCCGGCTTCGGCCGCATGAGTGCCGACTTCGGCAACAGCCGTGGCGACTTCACCCAGAAGGACACCACCGCCGGCCTGTTCGCTGCCTGGTATGGCGACCGCGTCTGGGTCAACGGCCAGGTCAGCTACACCTGGTTGTCGTATGACGTGAACCGCAAGGTCCAGCTGGGCCCGGCCACCCGTGAGCATGGTGGCTCGCCGGATGGCAGCAACCTGACTGCTGCACTGAATGCCGGTTACGAGTTCGGCACCGAAGGTGGCTTCCGCCACGGCCCGATCGCTTCGGTGATCTGGCAGAAGGTGAAGATCGACGGCTACACCGAAAGCGCCACCGCCGGCACCATGGCCACTGCGCTGGGTTACGACCGCCAGAACGTCGACTCGACCGTCGGCCGCGTCGGCTGGCAGGCCCGCTTCGATGGCGGCACCGTCAAGCCCTACGTGCAGGTGACCTACGACCACGAGTTCGAGGACACCAAGCAGGCCAGCGCGTGGCTGCAGACCCTGCCGGAACTGGGCAGCTACCGCGTGCCGGGCCTGGACTTCGACAAGAACTACGCCACCGCCGTACTGGGTGCGCGCATGGACCTGTTTGGCCTGCAGGGCAACGTTGGCCTGAGCACCACGGCTGCGCAGAAGCGCGCCCGTGACGCGACGATCTTCGCCACTGTGGGTGGCAGCTTCTGATGAAGGCAACATCCCGGGCACCGCAAGGTGCCTGGGATGCCTGCACGGCAGCGCCGGGCGATGCCTGGCGGGTGCGGCGGCCACCATTGCGCAACACCGGCCGCTCCGCATAGACTTTCATCCGCAATGCGGGCGTAGCTCAATGGTAGAGCTGTAGCTTCCCAAGCTACTGACGTGGGTTCGATTCCCATCGCCCGCTCCATGTCTCCCAACGGTTTCCAACCGTTCCTAGCGCTCCGCAATATCCAGACCGCTCCGCAATTCGTGGAGGTGGCGGGGCGGATTGCTCTGTTGAGCGTCGTACCAAGCTTGGAACTTCGCGCCGTCATCGGGCCCGTCGAATGTGACCAAGTACCTGGTTTCCTTTCGGGCACCTTCGACTGGCGGCGCGTCAGAGTACGGACCGACTCGCCAATCTGCGTCGACTTGTGTCACGGTGGCATTGCTGCCCGAGGCAGCAATGCCGTGGTTCACTTCCTCAAGCTTGGAAGGTGTGATTAGCAGAGTGTTTTGATGCACCTGCAGGTATTCATCGCTGTTCATGAGCATTGACCTCCGGTTGGGACTTCATGTTGCCTCAACGGGAAATTGCCGTGGTGACGCGGCCTAGGCGGAACCTAGTCGAAAGCATAACGCCCCGACTTTTCTGGTTATAGCGGGTTCACTTTATTTAGTTGGGGTTGCCTTAGACCCTCTCTTCTTCCGGACGTAGATTTCGGTCGTGGTGACCGATGAATGCCCGAGCTGGGCCTGCGCCTCGCGAATGTCCTTTGCCGAATCGGCCTTGTCCGTGCCCGCCTTGGCGCGTAAATCCCGGAACTGGAATTCCCCCTTTGGAATGCCCGCAGCCTTCCTGGCCTTGTCGAACCGGTAGCGCAGGGCCGCACGCCCCAGGGCCAAGCCCTCGTCGTCCACGATCAGCCGCGTGCTGTAGACCTTCTCTCGCCCGTTCGGGCACTTCTCCCCCTTTCGCTTTGCAATGCGCTCGAGCAGCGCAGCCAGCTCGCCTGTGATCTCCATGGTGACGCGGTTGCTGGTCTTCGACTGCTGGATGATGAGTCCGCGCGCTGTAACCTGGCGCACGTCCATGGACCACACGTCGCCAACGCGCTGGCCGGTTAGGTAGGCCAGATCCATGGCGTCGCGCAGAGCTGCGTCGGCATATGCATAGACGGCGCTGAAAGCGTCATCGTCCACGTAAACGTCGCGACCGGCTTCCTTGTTGCGACGAATGCCCTCGCACGGGTTGGGTAGATCGGTGATGCCTTTGCCGCGTGCCCAGTTCCAGATATGCGAGAACAGTGAAACCTCACGGTTCGCGATCACCTTCGCCTTGCGCCAATCCAGATACTGCCGGATGTTGATCGGACGGATGGCTTCAAACGGCGCTGGCGGTGCGTCGAAGTAGCTCAGCAGCGCGGTGATGCAGCGATTGTTGAGGCGCTGGGTGGTGACGGCCTTGGTAGGAACCACCTCGGCGCGGTAGCGATCGGCAACGTGCCGGAAGGTCACGACAGCCGCTGCGGGGATCGTGCTCGCGTGTTCGATCTCGGCCCATCGCTTGATGGCCACGCCGTAGTCGCTGCCGAGGGGTGTTTCGCGCCTCGGCTTTCCGCCGTGGTCATAGTAGTAATGGATAACGCCCGATTTCTGCTTGCGTGGCCTGAACCGGGGGATTGCCCCCGGCTTACTCGGTTTCCGTCCCATTTCAAGCGACCTTGCTGGAAGTCCATGTCGGCGGCGCCTTTGGTGCATGCGCCGTTCCCTCGACACTGGAGCGGAGCACGACCGGCCAGTCGTGCGCGTCCAGGTAGTGCTTGATCCCGTTCTTGCGGAGAAATGCCGCCTGGCGCGCGCGCTGCGGCGTGCGGCACAGGCCGGCGATCTCGTCCCGCGACAAGTACATGTCAGACGGCACTGGCCACCTTGCCTCCGCCTGACATCACCAGGCGCATCTGTACAACGTTGTCGGCAACGGCTGCCGGCGACTGAGCCCGCGCGCTGCGGGCCGGCCGGTTGAGCAGGCGCCACGCTTCGATGGCCTTGCCCGGATCGGCATGCTTGCCGGTCGACCTGCAGGCGCACTCCACCAGGTGGCCACCGCCGGCGGACGCGCAGCGCTTGTCGTGGATGTGGCGCGCGCGGTGGCCGGCGGCGCAGTTCGGCAACCCTTCCGGGTGGCTGATATGTTCTTGGGTCATGTGTCAGCTCCGATGGAAATGCGGGGAATGGCTGGCGCTACACTGGGGTGCATGAGTCAATATGCGAACTCGACGCATGCGGAGTTGTGGCTCCGCGCCAAGGCTGAGGCGGGCGCTCTTCGACAGAGCGCTGACGTTCAGGACTTGGTATTGGCCAAGAGGCCGACGACGCATTGGCAGCGGCAGCAGATCCGAGCCGCCATGGCTCCGGGCGCTGACCGGTCGCTGGCCGACCTGTTGGACGCACTGGCCAGGCAGGTTCACCACGGTGAGCACCTGGAGGGCGACGCCGCGCAACAGCTTCTGGAGCCGGGCGCGACGCTGCTGACTGTGTTCGGCCCTCGGCTCGCGAATGGGCAGAGGAATGCTCGCCACCAGGTCGTTCTGGAAGCGGCAAACCTGGTGCTTCGGACGCGAGCGAAGGAATGGCTCAATGCGGGAAAGCCCGGAGAGACCCGGCATGATCGAGCTATTGCCAGCAATCGCGGCTTGGCGGCCGTGCTGGGGGAGCTTGAGGCGGAGCGGAAGCGCTAGAGCGGTCATGCGAACAGGTCCAGTTGGGCCGGCAGTGCCGGTGCGCGCGGGGGTTCCGGCAGTGAGGCGGGGGCGGTAGCGCGCACACGCGCGCGCTGAGCGGCGTTGAACGAGAACCAGTAGCCAAGGCCATTCCTCCGCGCTCGCGCCTCGCTGAGGAATACGCGCGCTGTGTGCTTGGCCTGTGCAGCGGTGAGCAGCTGGTCAGCCATGGGTGGCCACCGAGGTGACACGAGCCGTGGCAGAATGCCGACCACACCACGAATGGAGTTCGGGATGAGCATGATGGATGGAGTGAGCCAGTGCTGGTTGCTCAGCCGATCTTGTGTAATCGATTGGGATGCTTGGGCTGCCATCGCCACGGCAGCTGCAACTGGGCTTGCTCTCGCTCTTGCTCTCAAAGAGACGAAAGCGCGTCATCGCAAAGCCAAGCACGACGCATTGCGATCGAAGATCGCGCTTTATCCCCACGTCCATGAAGCTCAAGCTGCGGTCACATCCCTGGGCTCGGTCATTCGTGCTGACGCTCATCTCATCATTCCGAATGTCGAGCATGAGATCCAAAGGGTCACGGCTGCCATGGAGGCCATTAAAGGAACCGGCCACCAGCTGGAAGAAGGTGATGCGCTGTTGCTCGCCAACGCCACGTCGCTTGCTGAGTACGTTGTTCGTCAGTCCAAAAGACTGGTCAACCTCGATGCGGCCGCACACAGTGACGCTGCGCTTCGTGACGACTGGGCGAGAGATGCCCGTAAGGCAACACAACTCTTTCTTGACCTTGCCTCCGATTACAAGAGAGCTACGAAGGCGTAGCAGGTCACCGCAAACGCAGCACTGGCAGATTGGCATGCATTTCCCATTGCGCGCCTCCGTGTCTTTGGTGATCGCCTTCATCTCCAGCCCCTCAGGTACTCGCCGAATGTCACGCCACCGTCGTAGCGCAGGAACTGCTGGTAGCGCTGCTGGGATCGGGTCAGTTTCGGTGGCGGCGGAGTGTGCTCCTGCACTGCTGCGCGGCCGGCCTGGGTGACGTTGAACAGGTCGCTGCCGCCGGTGAGCGCATTGCCCGCGCGCCGGACCATGAATCCACGCTCGACCAGCGCCATGCAGTGTTGGTGGTCGGTGCCGCCTGGGCCGGTGACGAAGTGACTGCGGTAGCTGCGCTCCAATCCGCCCTCGCCAACGCCCAGGGCGTGGCGAAGGATCTGCAGCTCGGCTTCCGGCAGAGCGCCGGTGGTCGTTTGGTCAGCCATTGCCCACCGCCTGGTTGTCGATCTTGGACAGCAACTCCTCCATGACGGCGATCCCCTCGCGGTAGATACGGGCGTCGTTGTTGTAGTCGTGCTCGCCCTTGGTCTCAATCTCGCGGGTTCCGGGTGCGCAGGGATCGGCGGGCAGGTGCGAGCGCCACTGCTCGATCCGTCGCTGCAACAGTGCACGCATCGCGTCCAGGTCCACGGCCTGCGCGGGCGGTGCATGCCGCTCCATGATCAGTCGCAGGTCGAGCATCCGGATGCACACCGTGTCGGCGGCGTCAGGGTCTTCCGGATCAAGCTCGCACACGTCGCGGATGACAAGCTCGAACCATTCAGGGATAGACCCCACCGGCTGGCGGGCGGCGAGGGCGGCTACCAGCGCGTCGTAGGTGGCCATAGAAATCGTGCCGCTGTAGTCACCGCTATCAATGTCGCTGATTACGCGGCGCGCGGCTTCGTGCAGCGCATCCTGACCACCCGGGGTGGGCTGGACAGGAATGATCGCGTCGTGCAGCTCCATGGCCTGCTGGCTGTAGCCGATGCCGTGAGTCCCTGCGTTGTACGCGTCACCAATCAGGTCGCGTGCGCGGTCGTACGGCACAGTTGCCAGCCTCACCCTCCCACCGGGCTGCACGTCCGCCAGGGTCTTGTTGTCGTTGCTCATGCCTGCATGTCCTTGCTGTTGGTGGAGCGCGCGCTGTGCGCGGCGAGGTGTTCCCAGCGTTCGGCTTCGCCCAGGTAGTACTCGTGTCGTTCCTGTCGGACGGTGGCGGTGAACTGCACATCGTTCAGGGCGCGCTCGGCGGCGGCGCGGTTGGCCGCTGCCATGCGGGCTGGGTCGTGATCGAAGATGTCGAGCTGGTTACGCACGCTGGACTCCTGGAATGGGTTGCCGGCTGGTGGAACCCGGCCGGCGCGGGTTCCCTGCGCTACAGGGGGAGAGCGCAGGGCAGGGGGTCAGTGGGTGTCGTCAGCGATCAGCGGCGCGCGCTGTCGTTCATCGCTGCGGCGCTGCATCTCGGCCTTGAAGGCCGGCCAGCTGGTGCGGAGGTCTTCCCAGCAGCGCCATGCGAAGAACACGGCGCCGATGGCGCAGGCCAGGGCAGCGGCGTCGACGTGGTTGCGCAGCGCCCAAGCGAGCAGCGCGAGGAGCAGGCCGACGACGACGGCGCAGAATAAGGGCAGGGCCAGGTGGCGCATTACTCGGCTCCGCACAAGAAGCCCGGCTCGGCCTCGGCCAGCCATGCGCGCATGGTGGTCATGACGCCGGTGGGCTGCTCGTCCTCGTCGGTCTCCGGCACCGGCATATCCAGTTCCTGCTCCGATGCCTGATAGGGGTAGCCATCTGCGGGCGCTTCGCCGCAATCGGCTTCGTGCAGTTCGGCGGCGTGCTCGACGGATTCGGCTGCGTAGATGGTCGGCATGTCGTCGACGTAGAAGGCTTTCAGCTGGGTCATGGAGATTGCTCCTGGCGGGGTGATGGGCGGGATGCCGACGGCCATGGCGGCGAAGAAGTCGTGGTCGGTCATGGCTGCTCACCGTTGGCTTTGGCGATGGCCGCTCGCGCGAAGGCGATTCGGGCCTCAACCTCTATGGGCAAGGGCTCTGCCCCTGCTTCGAGTGCGTCGCAGAGCATCTGCAACTCGTCGCGCATTTCCGGCGCGGCTGAGATCAGGCGTGCGGTTCTCTCGCTTTCGCCCGAACTGTCCTGGGAAAGCTGGCAGATGAAGCGGTTGTTGGGTCCGCGCACGATGTGCGTGTAAGCATCGCTCTGCTCTTGGTATGCCCAAGGCCCTTGCGTCCGGCCGGTCACGACTGCACCCCGGTGAAACTGAAATTGCAGGCGCGCTGACAGTTGCCGTTCTTGGCCTCCCAACGCAGCGAGGCGATCTCTTCCTCTTGCGGTGCCAAGGCTTCTTTGATGGCCTGGAACGACGGCAGGGTGAAGTCCTGGAAGGCGGACAGCTTCTCGGCCAACCAGATGGCGCGGTAGTGGGTCGGCAGGCCGCGCTGCACGCACGCCCCGGTTTCCACGTGCGTTACCTGCCATTCGCCCAGCTCGGCGACCGTGCTATCGCCCATCATGGTCTTCTCGTCGTCGCTGTAGACGTGGTGGCAGAAGAACGGGCCGACTACGAAGCCGGTGAACTTGCTGGGCGGCGAGGCGTCTGCGCGCTTCAGGTCTTCGCCGCGCGGCAGGGTGAAGGTCTGCATTGCGGCCGGTACGCAGGGGAATGCGGTCAAGCGGCACCGCCTTGGGCGATGGCGCCCTCGGTGGAGGCAATGAACGCCTGCAGCTTCTTCCGGCTGGCAGGCGGGACTGCGATGTAGGTGCGACCGGCAATAACGTGATGCTGACCAGCGGTTTCGCTGAAGGTCGGCGCGGTATCTGCAGCCGCGAACATGACCATGGCCTTTGCGCCGTGGGTGCGGCGCCAGCCGGAGACGCTCCAGCCGCCTTCATCCTTCATGGCGCGCAGCCGCATGCCGCAGCCGGGCACTTCGATGATGGCGAAGCTCGGGATGGTGGGCGCGCTCATGCAGCACCTGCCTGCGCGCGCGCTGCGCGGCGGGCCGCAGCGACCGCACCTGCAGCGCTCTGGCCGTGCCGCAGGACGGCATTGGCGGCGATGCTGGCGGCGACGACGACCTGATAGGGGAGGAGGCCCCAGCGGCGCCCGGCGCGGGCGACGATGCCAGCGGCGGCTGCGGCGCGCTGGGCGTTGGAGTGGTGGGCGAGGGCGGCGCTCATGCGGCGGCGTCCTGGCTTTCGCCGCTCAGCTGATGCGCAGCGTGCTGGATCTCCACCGAGAGGCGGTCGGCCTCTGCCACTTCAATGTAGAGGCTGGCAGAGCCCACCTTGATGGCGACCACGCCGAGGGAGGGAATCGCTACGACGGTGGGTGGCGCCTTGCTGACGCCCAGGGAAAGGGTGGCCATGCGTGATCTCCTGCGCCCGGCCCCGGGATGGGGTGATGTTGGGCGACAGGGCTAGATTAGGAGTGGCTAATCTTTCAGTCAATAGGAGTGGCTAATATTTTTATGAATGGAGTTCCTAATGCACCCTGGTCTGCGTGGACCGGATGACCGACCACCCCTGCAAGTGATACGGCTGAGCCAGGCTGGGACACTGGACCGGGACAGCAGATAGGGCGGGAAACGGCCCATGAACGTGAACGTTTAACGTTAAAACTTTCCGGCCATAGTTGCGGTCTATTGGGACAGTCCATGAGTCTGAAACCTAAGCGACACAAGGGTTCACTAAGGTTTCATCCTCGGGAGCCGATACTTTGATCGAAGGGTTTGCTTGAGCAATTCGTGAATCTGACCAGTTGTCAACCATTGATGCCTAAGACAGTTGTGGTAAGGGCTGTTTACCGGTTAACATCGCCGGCAGACAGTAGCGGATCGCTACATTAGATAGCGGCCGCCGATCCCTCTAGCGGCCTTTTTTGCCGGTTGCGACAGGGGACTCACTGGATGAGTGCAAGGCCGAATTTGACGGTTGTTCAAGGTGCTGGTGGCGGTGTCGTACGAGACCGTCAGCTGGAAGATGAAGTCCTTAAGATTTGGGAAGACATCGTCCAGCACATCGAGCTCGTTCTTGCCGGTGCAAACGAGCACGGATATGAGAAGTTCCTGGAGCTTGCGAACCCGAGCATTGAGGACATTGTTCAGTCGATCGACAAGGTCGATGAGTTGATGAACAAGATGTTCGCGGGGCAGCTCGCTGATCTCGTTGATATCGAGACTGAGCTCAAGTTGAACGACTGCCAACAGTGCATTCACCTCATCCGGCGCGTTCACATTGCGCTCAAGTACGACAACCAAGATGAGTACGACGACGTCATTCGCAAGCTGATTAGTCACCGCTGATCTACTACCCGTAAGTTTTGATTACTTCCCACAGCAGATGGACCAACGGAGCAAAACCATGAAGGCGGATGCCATGAAGACCACGATCGCTGCCACTGATAGGGCGCAGAGCCGTGAGGATCTTCTTGCATTGGCTCGTGCAATTCGAGCCGAGTTCAAGATCCTTAACGGCCACATGAGCCGGATCTTGGTGGCTGCGGACACCCGTAAAGCCGCATAACCCTCGGCTGTTGCCTACGAAAAGCCCCGCTTAGGCGGGGCTTTTTCTTTGTCCCAATTTGGGACAGTGCTAGGGATCCTTCGCTAGCTAGAACTTCCGCAGACCTGCGTGGATCAGCGCCTTACCCAGGATGCTCACATCGCCAGGATCTGGCCTATAGGCCGGGAAGTCTGTGTTGACGCTTACGACGTAGAGACCGTCGCCGCGCTTCTGCAGCATCTTGATCTGCGTCTCGCCCCCGATGTTGATCAGGTAGTAGTCGTCACCGTCGAAGTAGTCGCAGCTGGTGTCGATCCAGACAATGTCGCCGTCTTCGAGTTTGGGTTTCATCGACGGCCCGCGGCCGGTGATGATCTGGATCCTGCCTGGCTTGGGTAGGTAACCGAGCTTCCTGCGGACTTCCCATTCTGCAACCTCGATGGTCTTCACCACCTCTGGGTAGTCCTGGTTAACCATCCCTGCACCCATTCCCGCACCCCCTTCAAACAAGTCGAAGCGAACATATCCGGGTGGCGTCTCAATCTCTCGGACTGGCGAGATCCATTCAGTCGGATCCGTGCTGGACTGCATCTGACCCTTGCCAGTTGCCAGCCACGTCTCGTTCACGCCTAGGGCCTTTGCCGCTGCAAGCAGGTTCTCGCCCCGAAGGAACTTTGCTTTCCCGCTGAACCAGCCGTTGACACTAGGCGCGGAGATGCCCACCCGTCGGGCAAGTTCCGCCTTAGAGAGCTGCGCGTGCTCGATGGCGATCGTCAAACGTTCGGCAAGAGTAGTCATTAGGAAAGGCTAACTACAATTGAGTTAGGACTGGCTATTGACTGAGGCATTAGCTAGTCCTAATCTTGGTGGCATGGACAACCTTACTGCTTCCGAGATCATCGACCGCTTGGGTGGCACCACAGAGGTGGCCCGCATCTGCCGGATCAAGCCGCCGTCTGTCAGTGAGTGGCGCGCTAGTGGGATCCCACCAGCGCGCCGGCAGTTCCTCGAACTGCTGCGGCCAGAAGCTTTCGTTGGATCTGGTATTGCGGCTGTCCGTCAGCTGGTCGACAGCCGCATGAGCAAGCGCGCGCTGCGAGCCAAGCTCGGCATGGCGAGCGACAAGCACCTTGCCACCTTGCTGCAGCTTCCGGCCGAAGAGGTCGAGGCATGGCCGGAGGAGGGCGTCCTGCCCGTCCTGCCGCAGATCCAGCGCCTGCTGGGTGTCGAGGCTCAGCCAGCCGCTGAGCCCGCCAATGACGATCCCGACGCCGACCGCATCGGACCCGTCGACACCGCCTGAAAGGCCATCCCTGGCCGTCGTCCCTGACTTGCTGATCTCCATGGCGCCCATCGTGCGCCACCCGGGCCCAGCCCGAAACCTTGAAACACAGCCTTCCCCAAGGTGACCCATGACCTGCCGTACATCCGCACTCAACTGGCTCGACGTTCTCTACAACTCCGTGCGCAAGACGCCCGGTGGTGTCGTGGATGCAGCCGCCTTCTTGGCCGACCGCCGCGGCAAGTCCATGCACCCGGAGACGCTGCGCGCGAAGTTGCGCGGGCTGGAGGGCGAATCGGTGACGATGGAGATCGCCGAACTGCTGACCGAATGGATGCAGGAGAAGGCAGGCGGCAACGACTACGCCCTGGACTGGATGCAGGCGCTGGCCGGCCAGTTCGGCATGGCCGTCGCCACGGTTCCGCCGCCGCCGGAGGGTGGTTGGTCGGACGAGATCGGCGCCATCCAGACGAAGCTGCTGGAGATCACCACGCGGGTGGGGCGCCTCTCGGGCACCGCAGTGGATGCGATGGCCGACCGCCACATCGACAGCGACGAAGCCAAGCTGATGGTGGAAGAGGCCAACTCGCTGATCACGATGGCGCACCGGCTGATCCGCAACGTGTCGCGCGCTGCAGCGAAGGGGAGGGCGCGTCGATGAACCATCCGGCCCGAGCAACCGACCTCAGCACCAGTCACGAGGCAGCCTACTACGTCGTTCAATCCGGCTTGCAGGGTGACCAGCAGGCAGCAGCGGCGTCCGCAGTGAAGCGCCATCCCGGCCTGACCAGCAATGAGCTGGCCCAAGAGACCCGCATGTGCCGCTACGTGCTGGCACGCCGTCTCCCCGAGCTGGCAGAAACCGGCCGTGTTTGGCGTGGCCCGAAGAAGCCCTGCTCCGTCTCGGGCCGCAGCGCCTGCACCTGGTGGCCGGTGGCGCCGGGCGAGAACATGACGCTGGGGCTCTGACATGTCGACGATCATCATGTCGCAGTGCTGGCCGCTACAGGGCCTGAGCGTTACGCAGAAGGCTGTCTTGATCTCGCTGGCTGACCAAGCCAACGACGACGGCGTGTGCTGGCCGGCAGTGGGCACGATCGCCGCGCGCTGCTGCATGTCGGCGCGCGCTGTGCGTAGCGCCATGGATCATCTGGAGGCCGTAGGCCTGCTGGCGCGTGATCGCCGGTTCAACAGCAGCACGGTCTATTCGGTCACGCCGGCCAAGTTCAACACTGCCGCTGCACCGTCCAAGGGAACCCGCAAGACCGGAAAGAACGGTACTGCACCGGGCGCAGGTGCTGCGCCCCATGCAGGGGGTGCGCCCGGTGCAGGTGGGGGTGCGCCCGCTGCAGGAGGGGATGCACCGGGCGCAGGTCTGGAGGTGCGCCCCGTGCCGCCTAACCGTCATATAACCCCCATTGAACCGTCAGATGAACCGCCAGTTGCGCCGCCTGTGGCGACGCCGCCGACGAAGGCGGAGCTGGAGGAGCAGATGCAGCTGGCCTGCAAAGCGACATGGGGCGCCTACCGAGCCGCCTACCGCAATCGCCACGGCGTGGACCCCGTCCGCAACGCCAAGGTCAACACCAACGTTCGGGATCTGGTGAAGCGCCTTGGCCGTGAAGAGGCGCCGCTGGTGGCTGGGTGGTTCGTGAGCGTCAACGAGCAGTACGCCGTGAAGCGCATGCACGACCTGGGTGTGCTGCTGGCCGGTGCTGAGGCGTACCGGACCCAGTGGGCCACCGGTCGACAGGTGACCGCCACCATCGCCCAGCAGCAGGACCAGACCCAGGCCAACGCATCGGCTATCGATGACGCCAAGGCGCTGCTGCGCCGCATGAAGGGGAGCGCCAATGCTCAGTGATGCCGATCAGGACAGGCTGGTCGAAATGCTGGTGACCACGGCCGAGGTGATGGGCGAGCAAATCCGCCCGACCGCTGCGGCCTACATGGTCGCCGACCTGGCGACCTACCCGCTGCAGGTGCTGGCCAACGCGCTGACCGCCTGCCGCCGCGAGGTGAAAGGGAAGCTCAGCCTAGCCGCGATCATGGAGCGTATCGACGACGGACACCCGGCACCCAACGAAGCGTGGGCCGTGGCCATCCGCGCCGCTGACGAGGCGGTGACGCTGGTTTGGAGCGAGCAGACCCGTGACGCATGGACCGCGGCGCTGCCGCTGGTGGAGGCTGGCGACAAGATCGCAGGCAGGGCTGCATTCCTGGAGGTCTATACCCGGTTGGTGAAGGAGGCGCGCGCTGCAGGCGGCTGCGCCGTCTACCAGCCGTCGCTGGGCCACGACCCTGGTGCTCGCGACGCAGCGCTGCAGCAGGCGGTCAACGCTGGCCGCCTTGCCCATGAGCAGGTTGCCGAATACCTGTCGCTGCCGCCTGCCACGCCGGCGTTCAACCCGCTGGCACTGCTGGCCGGCCGAGTGGAGGCAAGCCCGGAAGCAAACGAGCGCACCCGGAAGCGGCTGGCCGAGATCGCCGAGTTGTTCGGCTCCGCTCAGGACGCTGCGGCATGAGCCAGGACCACGTCGAACTGGAAGTGCGCCCGGTGTCCGAGCCCGTGGCGGTGGCCGGCTGGTATCTGGCCTATGGGTACGGGATCAAGCCGCTGGTTATCTACGCCACCCGTGGCACCCGGGTGTGGCGCGATGGCATGCGCCAGATACCAATCACTCGCTATGCCGGTCCGATCCCGGAGCTGCGCTGATGTGGTGGTCGCTTTCGCTTGGCCCACCTCCTACCCAGGAGGAAAGGGCCCGGATGGAGCTGGCAAAGACGGGCCCTTGCATGGCCTGCCTGGCGCTGCTGCAGCAGCAGTTGCTGGAGCCCGAGCTGGTGGTCTACGGCTGCGACTACAACCACGCCAAGAGCGGGAACCTGCGGCGCGGCCACATGTTCGGCTTCGCGCTCTGCAAGTGGCACCACATGCGGCATCCGATGGAAGGGAACACCTTCGCGACGATGCGCCAGATCTACGGCCCGAGCCTGATGGATGGCTCGCGGACCTTCCACGAGACGTACGGCTCCGACGACGAGCTGATTGCAAACCAGACCTACATCAACGAACTGAGGGCCGCAGCATGATGGATCGGACCAACACCTACGCGGGCACTGTCCGCGCGCTGTTCCAGGCAGCGCCGCATGCCCGGTTGCGAATGCGTGACCTGTGTGCGCTGGCGAAGGCTCACACCGTGGAGCATCGCTCGCGGATCCGCAGCGCGGTCCGTGACTTGGTCGCGGCAGGCTTCCTGGACAAGGAAGGGAAGGGCCAGCGTGCCGAGTACCGCAACTCGGGTAGGGGAATGCCCCGGCAGTTCGTGGTGACCTCCGACCAGCGCGAGCGCTGCCGCGCGAACAAGGCGCACAAGCAGGCTCTCCGCCTGTCGGCGAAGCGGGCCGAATCCGCAGCACCGCGGCCAGCGGACAAGATGACCATCAACCGGTCGCGCGTGGCGCTGCTGGCGGACCTCGCGCCAGCCAAGCCTTGGGGAAAGGAGAGGGGCGGTCAGCGGCCGGCCGAGACGGTCGAGCAGTTCATGGCGCGGGGCGGGCAGGTGCAGCGCCTAACGGCCAGCTGGGAGCGTGCAGCATGACGGCCCTCGACCTGAAGCCATGCCCGTTCTGTGGCGGCTCGGCCAGCGTAGAAACCTTCTCGGAGGAACACTTCATCTACGGCGAAGTGCCTTGGCGGAGGATCCATTGCCAGTGCATTTCCGCGTTGGAGCAGCTTGCAGAGGAACGTGAGGCGGACATTGTTTCGGCATGGAACCAGCGCGCCCCAGTCGGGGAGAGATGGCTGCCTATCGCGGACGCGCCCCAGGACGGCTCGCGGCTGATGCTGTGGGACTCGGTGAGCAAGCGGCCAGTGTTCGGCAGCTGGCGCGGAGACAACCCGGGGATCACGCACTATGCGGACGAGCCGACCGGCCCGGAGGAGGTCTGATGGACACCGCCTTCCACGTGGGCCAGCTGGTCATGGTGAAGGAAGATCCTGACGTGTTCCCGTTTTGTGGCGAGGTCGCACGCGTTTCTGTTCTCGATGTTCCTTGCATGGACGGGATCGGAATGGAGGTGATCAGCGATCACCTGGGACGGTTCAAGGGCGCCTACGAGCAGTTTGAGCCGATTCCTGAAATCAAAGGGAGGCACTGATGGATCCCATCGAGAAGAGGGCGCGATCGCGCGCTGCACAAGCAATCCACCAAGGGGAAGGCGCATGCAAATGAACAATGCCCGCGAACTGCTGTCCAGCCGGACTGGCCCAAAAACGATGAGCTTTGACGGGTCTGCCGGTGGCCCGTCCACCCAGGAGATCGTCGCTGCATTGGCGTATGTTCCGCATGGGCTGGGGCATGAGCTGCTGCAGGCACTATGGTGGCCCGAGAGCGGCCAGCGTCGACGAGAGCAGTTGCGCCAGGCTGTCGTGGGCTTGGTCGCGCCGGAGTTCACCCGCCAGATGCACGATCTTGCCGATGCCCGCACGGAGTTCGGGATCGCCAAGGCCAGCATGGGCTGGGGCGGTGGCACGGTGACCGATGTGCAGCGACGTGAGCTGCGGCGTGCCGAGCAGGCGCTGGAAGATGCACGCGCGGCGGCGTGGCCGAACAACACGATGGAGCAGCTTGGGGTGCTGGCCGGGGCGGTGATCGAAGAGATGGCCGGGGCGTGCGAGTGTTCCCGCTGTGGAGGCAAGAAGGTCCTTGTGGACCCGTCGATCGCGGGGATCGTGAACTGTGATAGCTGCGGCGGGAGTGGCTTCGATCCGCTCAGCGGCCGAAAGCGTGCGGCTGCCATCGGTGCCGACTGGTCCGCCTACAGCCGGTTCTGGCGGCCGGTCTATGAGTGGATGCTTTTCAATTTCCGTGCAGCCGAAGCGCGCGCTGCCAGGCAGTTCAGCAAGGCCCTCACGCAGGCTGCATAGCGATGACTTCCTAGGTCATCGAAAAAGGCGGCAATCTTGCCACCATCCAATCGCAAGCCCCGGCCCAGCCGGGGCTTTTTCTTTGCCCGTGACCCCATACCGGATCAACTCTTCAGACCAACCGGCAACGGGGCGGGCACCAATCAACCGGGAGGGGCATATGCCGAACCGGACTAGCTACGGGGCCACCATGAAGGACGAAATCATTGGCACTGCCGCTGGTGCTGCAGCGAAGGCTGCTCCACCGGTGACGGTTGCCGGCGCGGTCGCCGCAGGAGCGAACCTCGATCGCGTGGTGGTGGTACTGACGATCATCTACTTGGTGGGCCAGATTAGCTATCTGGGCTGGCGCTGGGTTCGCGAGTGGCGGCAGAGGGCGCGAGCATGAAGGCCAAGATCATCGGTAGCAGCGCCGCCGCCGTCATCGCCTTGGCTGCGGCCGCACTGGTAAAGCCATGGGAAGGCTACTCGCCGACTCCCTATGTCGACATGGTCGGCGTTGCCACCTACTGCTATGGCGATACCAGCCGCCCGGAGAAGGCGGTCTACACCGAGCAGGAGTGCGCCGAGAAGTTGAACAGCCGGCTCGGGCAGTACCTGACCGGCATTCAGGCATGCATCCGCGTCCCACTGCAGCCCCACCAGGCTGCGGCGCTGCTGAGTTGGACCTACAACGTGGGCGTGGGCGCTGCCTGCCGCTCGACGCTGGTGGGGCGGATCAACGCAGGACAGCCCGCCGCAAGTTGGTGCCCGGAGCTGGACCGCTGGGTCTACGCCGGTGGCAAGCGCGTACAGGGCCTGGTGAACCGTCGAGCTGCTGAGCGGGCCATGTGCGAGGGCAGGTCGTGAACCGCGTCGCCATCGCGGTCGCCGCTTTTGCCCTTTGGTCCGGTGCCATGTTCGGGGCTGGCTGGGGTTGGCGTGGCGATCGCGCGGAGAGTGCTGAAGCCCGGCAGCTGGCCAGCACCAGCTCCGCCCAGGTGCAGCAGATCAACCAGACCCGTGCCATCGAGCACGCCCAGGCCGAGACACTGGCCACCATCGGAGCGAAGCATGAAGAAGACCGCGCTGCGGCCGAGGCCGTCCCTGCTGCTGTTGTGGCTGACCTGCGCGCTGGCCGTCTCCAGCTGCGCGACGACCTCGCCACCTGCAACACCAGCCTCCTGTCCCAAGCCGTCGCCGGCGCCGTCGAACGTGATGCGCACGCCGAACTACGAGCAGAGGTTGCGGGAGCTGCTGTTCAAATCGGCCGGGACGCCGACGACCACGTCCGCGCCAGCCAAGCAGTGATCGTGACTGACCGGCAACCGGTGACGCAATGAACCGCCGAGTGCTCGCGCTGGGTCGGCTGAAGACCGGCGAGATGAACAAGACCGAGGCCGCATATGCCGAGCGGCTGCGCGCGCTGCAGTCTGCCGGTGAGGTCCAGTGGCACCGGTTCGAGGGCCTGAAGCTGCGCCTGGCCGACAACACGTTCTACACCCCGGACTTTGCAGTCATGGCTGCCGATGGCGTCATGGAGTGCCACGAGGTCAAGGGCCACTGGCAGGACGATGCCAGGGCCAAGATCAAGATCGCCGCGGCCATGTATCCCTTCCGATTCATTGCGGTTAAGGCCAAGCCTAAGCGGGATGGCGGCGGCTGGGCAGTGGAGGAGTTCTGATGGCGGCGACAGTGCGCGCGTCGATACGCATGCGGTGGTGGCTTCGTTGCTACCTCGCCGCAGTGATGTGGTTCGCCCGGGCAACGGGGATGGAGCCGGACTGGGACCGGGTGGACCGGTGGATACGCCGTGGCCTGGTGCTGCAAACAACGAGGGTTACTGATGGACACCACACAGGTTAGCGCGCGGGGCACGGCGCTCAGCCCAGAACAGGTCGCGCGTTACGCTGCGGCCTCGTCGCTGGCTTCGCGTGTTGAATGTTGCAGCGATGCACGCATTGATCGCTTGGTTGGGATCATCGAGCAGCAGGGCAAGCAGATCGCCGAGCTGGCCATGCACGTGGGGCTGCTGGTGCAAGCGGTGGCGCAGCTGCTGGGCGAGGAGGCCGGCGCACCGGTGCAGGATGAGGGCGCCGAGCCCGAGCGCGTGGACCTGGACGGGAACCCTTACTGATGCCTACCAGGCCACCGCAACACCGTGCGGCTGGCTGGCGCCCCTACAAGGAGACCAGCGCTCAGGTGCGCAAGAGGCAGGCGCGACGCGCATTGCCCACCAACTCCTCGCTGTGGCGCAGGATTCGCGCGGTGGTGTTGGCCCGTGAGCCCCTGTGCAGATGCTGTGCGGAGCAGGGAAGGGTACGGGCGGCCACTGAGGTCGATCACATTGATGGGGACGACGCCAACAACGCCGACAGCAATCTGCAGCCGCTGTGCCGGCCCTGCCACAGCGCCAAGACGGCGCGGGAGAACGGAGGGTTTGGCAGGGATCGCAGCCATCACGGCGAACCTGAACGGGTCGCGGGTTATCCACAGCAAACTGAACGAAAGGGGAGGGGGGAGGGTCAAAGTTGAGGGCCCTCCTCGACCGATACGCGCGCCCCCCTTTCTTCTCGCGTCCGCAGAATTTGAATTTCAGAAATGGGAGGTCCGATGGCTCGCCATCGACAGCCGAGGGAACTGGCCGAGCTGAAGGGCGCGACCAAGAAGGATCCGCAGCGCTACAGGAACGAAGCGCCCAAGACGGATTCGCCATTGGGCAAAGCGCCGGCACACCTTCCGACCGAGGTCGCAGTGGTGTGGAAAGAGCTGGAGAAGTGCGCCTTGCCGGGCGTCCTGACCAGCGCCGACCGTTTCATCATGGAGGTGGCGTCATCGCTGCTTTCCGAGTTCCGTGCCAACCGCGGCGAGTTCGTTGCGGCCAAGTACTCCCACCTGATCGGCTGCCTGGCGCGCCTGGGCCTGACCCCGGCTGACCGTCAGAAGCTGGGGACCGAAAAGACCCCGGAGGGCAACCCATTCGACGAGTTCTGATCCATGACGCCGAGCGAATCAGCCAAGGCATACGCCAAGGGCGTCACGTCAGGAAAGATCCCCGCCGGCGAGTTCATCCGTCTGGCGTGCCAGCGGTTCCTGGATGACCTGAAGCGCAAGGGGGCCGACTGGCCCTACAAGTACGACGCCGAGAAGGCGGACCGCGCGGTGCGGTTCATGGAGAAGATGCCGCACACGAAAGGAAAGTGGGCGGCGCAGAAGCGCCTGCTGGTGCTGGAGCCCTGGCAGCACTTCATCGAGTGCAATCTGTTCGGCTGGGTCCACAAGAAGACCGGGCATCGGCGCTTCCGCCGCGCATACGAGGAGATCCCGCGCAAGAACGGCAAGTCGTTGCGACTGGCTGCCCGTGGCCTGTACCTGTTCTGCGCTGACGGCGAGGCGGGCGCGGAGGTCTATTCGGGCGCTACCAGCGAGAAACAGGCGTACGAGGTGTTCCGCCCGGCCTGGCAGATGGTCCAGAAACTGCCGGCGCTGCGCGCCCGCTTCGGTATCGAACAGGCGGGAAACCCGAAGAACCCGGGGCCGCTGTTCGTCATGGAGGACATGTCCAAGTTCGAGACCATGATCGGCAAGCCCGGTGACGGTTCAAGCCCGCACGCGGCGCTGGTGGACGAGTACCACGAACATGACGATGACCACATGGTCGACGCCATGGAAACCGGCATGGGCGCGCGCGAGCAACCCCTGCTGTCGATCATCACCACGGCGGGCACGAACCTGTCCGGCCCATGCTTCGAGATGCGGGGCGATGCCATCCGCATCCTGCGCGGTGAGGTGACCGACGAGACGGTTTTCGCGGCTATCTACTGCATAGACGAGGGCGACCGCTGGGACGATCCGGCGAGCCTGCGCAAGGCCAACCCGAACTACGGCGTTTCCGTGTTCGAGCAGTTCCTGCTCGACCAGCTCGCCAAGGCAAAGCGGTCGGCCAGCAAGCAAAGCGCGTTCCGTACCAAGCACCTGAACGACTGGGTCGGCGCCAAGCTGGCATGGATGAACATGCTGGCCTGGCAGCGGCAGAAGCGACGGTTTGAGGTGTCCGATTTTGCGGGCTGTCCGTGCTGGGTCGGCGTCGATCTGGCATCCAAGCTGGACGTGGCTGCCGTGGTGCTGCTGTTCGAGAAGGGCGATAGCTACTACGTCATTCCCCGGTTCTACGTGCCGGAGTCGGCCGTGGAGGAAAACGAGAAGTACCAGCAGTTCCTGCTGGACGAGCTGATCGTGTCCACGCCCGGGAACATGACGGACTACGCGTTCATCGAAGAGGAGCTGAAAGAGCTTGCGGCACAGGGCGTCGACGTGCGGGACATTGCCTTTGACCCGGCGCAAGCGGCGTACCTGATGACGCGCCTTGAACAGGAAGGGCTGCCGACCGTGGAGATGGCGCAGTCGGTGCGCAATCTCTCCGAGCCCATGAAAGAAGTGGAGGCGCTCATCCTGTCGCGGCGCCTATGGCACGACGGCAACGCGGCCATGACCTGGATGATGGGCAACGTAGTGGCGCGCGTGGATGCCAAGGAACACGTCTATCCCCGCAAGGAAAAGATGGAAAGCAAGATCGACGGCGCGGTGGCGCTAATCATGGCCATGGGCCGCGCCATGCAGGCGCGGGACACCGGCACAACCCAACAAGGCTTCGTGGTGATCGACTGATGTTCGGACTATTCGAGAAGAACCGGCGGGCCGATGCCCGCGACCGTATCGAGCCGACGATCAGCAACCTGGTCGATGGCGAGGTGATCCAGTCCTCCAGCATGGGCATGTTCGAAGTGTTCGGGAACCCGACGACGGCCTCTGGCGCCGTGGTCAGCCCGGAATCGGCGATGCGGGTCTCGGCGGTGTTCGCTGCCGTTTCGCTGCTGGCCGGTGCGATCGCCCAGCTGCCGCTGCCCGTCTTCGAGCGGGTGGACGGGCACCGGACGCGAGCTGAGCACGATTACTGGTGGCTGCTGAATGAGCAGTTCTCTTCCGGTTGGTCGAGCGCCACGGGCTGGGAATTCACCGTCGGCCAGATGCTGCTGCGCGGTGACGGTGTGGTGTACGTGACGCGCAATCGCGCTGGCGTGGCGACCGGGCTGATTCCCTGGCCCCGCGACAGGGTGATGATCCTCAAGCAGGAGAAGGCCAGCCCACGGGAACCAACACGCCTGCAGTACGCGTTCCACGACGCGGACGGGTACTTCACCGTTGACCAGGACGATGTGCTCCATTTCCCAGGCTTCGGTTTCAATGGCGTTCACGGCATGTCGGTGATCCAGTGGGGCGCGCGGAACGGCATTGGCATCGCGATCCAGGGTGACGAGCACGCCGGCAAGTTCTTCAGTGAGGGTGGCAAGCCCGAAGTGGCCATCCGAACACCCAACAAGATGACCAAGGACCAGCAGGACGATTTCCGCGACGCCTGGGTCAAGAAGTACGGCGGGGTGCAGGGCAACCGTCGCATTCCGCTGGTTCTGACCGAAGGACTGGAGGTCCACGAGCTGACCATGTCGGCGGTCGACCAGCAGCTGCTGGAGTCCCGACAGTGGCAGGTCATCGACGTGGCCCGCGCCTTCGGGGTTCCACCCCACATGATCGGAGAGACCAGTAAGGCCACCAGCTGGGGTACTGGCATCGAGAGCATGGGTATCGGCTTCGTGAAGTACACGCTGGGTCCGCACCTGAAGCGGATCAAGGACGAGTTGAACCGCAAGCTGTTCCGCACGCCGCGCTACTTCGTTGAGCACAACGTGGACATGTTCATGGCCGGCGACTCCAAGACGCAGGCTGAGTACTTCAGCAAGGCACTGGGTGGTCCTGGCGCGAAGGGCTGGATGGTCGTGAACGAAGTCCGCCGCCTCAAGAATCTGCCTCCCATCGAGGGCGGCGACGAACTTTACCAACCGAAAGACCCCGCGCCACCGGCGAAGCCGGACAGCGACGACCCTGAAAGGAACCCTGAAGATGCCGATTCCTAAGTTGCTGCAGCTGGCCAAGAACAACGCCGGCCAGTCCAAGCCCATCCGGGCGGAGACCGAAGGCAAGGAGGCCACGATCTACCTGCACGGCGTCATCGGCGGGTGGTGGGGCGACATTGACGAGACGATGTTTGCCCAGGCCCTGGCCGGCATCGACGCGGACGTGATCCATCTGCGCATCGACTCGCCGGGCGGTGACGTGTTTGCTGCCCGATCGATGATGACTGCCATCGCCCAGCACAAGGCCATCGTCGTCGCGCACATCGATGGCTTGGCTGCCTCGGCTATGACCGGGGTCTGCATGGCGTGCGACAAGGTCGAGATCAGCCAAGGTGGCGCGTTCATGATCCACAACGCATGGACCATCACGGTCGGCAACAAGGCAGACATGACCAAGACGGGCGAGCTGCTGGCCAAGATCGATGCCGGCCTGGCCGGCGACTACGCCCGCCGTACTGGGAAGGACCAGGCGCAGATCGTCCAGTGGATGGACGAAGAGACCTGGTTCACGGCCGACGAAGCCAAGGAGCACGGCTTCGCCGACGAGGTGGTGGAGATCGTGGGCAAGAAGAAGGCATCCAACACCTGGGACCTGTCTGCCTACGACAACGCGCCTGCCGCGCTGGCCAACCGTACCCCCGAACCCGACGACGGCGCCGCAGCCGCCGCGGCCCATCAAGCCAACCTGTCGCGCCGTCTGGCGCTGCTGGAACGCCCCGCTGCGTAAGCGACTCCCGCCCGCAGTTCATCCCGGCCGCCGAAAGGCGGTTTTTTTTCGACAAAAGGAAATAGCCCATGCCCTTCAACATTCAGGCCGAGCGGGAGCGCCGCACCGCGCTGGCAAAGGAAACCCGCAATCTGCTGGATACCAGCACCGGCGACGGCAACAAGTGGACGCCGGAGAACCAGGCCAAGTACGACAACAACATTGCCGAGATCGAGCGCATCGATGCGGCGATCGAGCGTCATCAGAAGGTCATGGACCTGACGACCGAAGAAGCGCTGCGCGAACAGGGGATGCGCGAGCACACCACTGCCAACCGTGGCGGCCAGGAACCGTCCAACGAGATGCGCCTGTTCGACCGCTGGGCGCGCGGCGGCGACAGCGCCCTCAGCGCGGAGGACTGGAAGCAGGTCAACGCGGCCATGTCGGGCAACCCGGCCGTCAATCCGGAACAGGGTGGCTACACCGTTCCGACCACGCTGGCCCAGCAGATCCTGGACGCCCTGAAGGCGTTCGGCGGCATGCGTCAGGTGGCCGATGTGTTCAGCACCGCCGGCGGTGAGCCGATGCAGTACCCGACCAGCGATGGCACCTCCGAAGAGGGCGAGCTTGTCGCCGAGAATCAGTCCGCTACCGATCAGGACGTGGCCTTCGGCACCAAGGGCCTGCAGGTGTACAAGTACAGCTCCAAGGTGGTGACCGTGCCGTGGGAGCTGCTGCAGGACAGCACCGCCGATATCGCCGGCTTCATCGAGAAGCGCCTGCAGACCCGTCTCGGCCGCATCACCAATCGCAACTACACCGTCGGCACCGGTGTGGGCCAGCCGATGGGCGCCTTCACCGCCGCGGCTGTGGGCAAGATCGGCGCCGTCTCGGCGCTGCCGATCATCACCTACGACGACCTGGTCGATCTGGAACACAGCGTCGATCCGGCATATCGCCAGCTGGCCAAGTGGATGTTCCACGACGACATGCTGAGGCTGATCCGCAAGGTGAAGGACGACCAGGGCCGGCCGATCTTCGTGCCGGGCTACGAGCAGGGCAATCCGGGCGGTGCGCCGGATCGTCTGCTGAACCGCGATATCCAGATCAACCAGCACGCTCCGGCTCCGGCCGCGGGCGCCACCTCGATCGCGTTCGGCGACTTCAGCTACTACAAGATCCGCGACGTGATGGCCGTGACCTTGTTCCGCTTCAACGACTCGGCCTACGTGAAGAAGGGCCAGGTGGGCTTCATGGCCTGGATGCGCTCGGGCGGCAACCTGGTCGACGTGGGTGGCGCGGTGAAGACCTTCAAGCACGGCGCCGCGGCATAACCGCCTCGGCCCACGAACGGAGGGACGCCCCAGTACGGGCGTCCCTCGGAGACGATCATGGCAAAGCATAAGAACACCCCAGCGCCGGCAGCCGGTAGCGCGCTCGATGCGTCGGGAGCGTCCGCTGCCGTGGCCGACGCAGCTACCGGCCAGGGCGAACAACCGAACGCCGAAAGCCCCGAGGCTGACGCGGTAGCCGCTGTCGGCGAGCCGGAGGCGGATGAGGGCGGAAACAGTCCGGCGCCCGAGACCGTGGACACGGACGACGACGCGCTGCCACCGGATGAAGAACTGGCTCCCTCGAACAGTGAAACCGTGCCGGCGCTGGTGCTCAGCGACAACCATCTGGGCAAGGTCGGCGATGTGATCCAGGTTGAAGCGGCTCACGTTGAGGCGTTGCGCCTTGGCGGGCTGATCGACCCCCACCCCAACGCCCTCAAGTCGGCCACGCCGGAGGAATGACCCATGCTGCGCACGTTGACCCCGGCGGCAGAGGAACCCGTGTCGCTGAGCGAGGCGAAGGCGCACCTGGTAGTCATCCACGATGCTGACGACGTGCTGATCGGCGCCTTCATCACGGCCGCGCGTGAGTCGGTGGAGCGAACGACGGGCTGTGCGTTGGCAGCAGCGACCTATGAGTGGACCCCTGTCGGCAAGGGCCGTTCTCCGCTGCCGATCGAGCCTGCCACGCTCGACAGTGAACCAGGCGCCTATCCGGTGAAGTTCACGACGACACCTGGCCCGCTTCCGGGGCCGCTGCGGGCGGCCGTGTTGCTGTTGCTGGGTGACCTGTACGGCAACCGGGAGGCGGTGGTCGCAGGCACGCAGCTGGCTGAGAACCCGACGCTGGACCGGCTGATGTTCCCCTACCGACGGGTGCTGCCATGAGACGGGCGGGGAAATACCGGCATCGCATCGAGCTGCAGGACTACGGCCCGGTGCGTGATCCGCTCGGCGGGGACGTAAAGCAATGGCGTAGATGGCGGGCTGACGTGCCGGCAGAGGTGGTGCCGCTCTCGGGTCGGGAGTTCACTGCGGCCTCGGCCGAACATGGAGAGGTGACTGCACGCATCGAGATCCCTTACTTGTCCGGGGTAGTTCCGACCATGCGCGTGGCGTTCGACGGGCAGGTGTACTCGATTCGTGCGGTGCTGCCGGATGCGACAGCACGGGGGCATATCACGCTGATGGTCGACGCCGGGGTGTCCGATGGCTGAGCAAGTGAAGATCGACGGCCTGGACGGCCTCCTGCGTTCACTGCGGGAGGCACCCAAGGCGATTCAGGGGCGAGCCGTGCAAGCCGGTATGCGCAGGGGGGGCAACGTCATCCGTGACGATGCCCGCCGCCGGGCTCCGAAAGCTTCGGGGTTCATGGCCTCGCAGATCGTCACGCGCCGGGCCAACGCAAAGAGCCGACAGCGCGCAGGTGTAGGCCAAGGCGGCGAGTACTTCACTGTAGGCGTCAAGAGCGGCCGTCGGCGCAAGTACGCCAACACCAAGCGTAATCAACGGCGTGGGCGGACCGGTAAGACCTATGTTGATCGCGGATGGGCGTACTACTGGCGGTTCCTGGAGTTCGGCACCAAGAAGATGCGGGCCTCGCCATTCCTCACACCCGCCGGTGAGGCCAAGGGCCCAGAAGCGGCTCAGGTGGTCATTGATGAGACCTGGGCGGCGCTCGACAAGCAGCTGAAGAAGGATGGCTGGCGATGATGGTTCCCCTGATCCAGTCCCTGCTGCAGGGTGATGCAGCGGTTCGGCAAGTGTTGGGCGACCCGATCCGGTTGTGGCCGGGAACCGCGCCACAGGAGGCAGCACTTCCCTACGCGACGTGGGAGGTGGTCGGCGGTTCGCCCACTGCGATGCTGTCTGAAGCGCCGCCGGCCGACGGGTGGCGAGTCCGATTGACCGTGTGGGGCAAGGCCATGACTCAGGCCAACGGCGCGGCCGTCGCCATCCGTGACGCGATCGAGCGTGTGGGCAGCATCGAGTCCTACAACCCAACGCCGGACAGTGATGGCACGGACGCCTTCGGCATCTCGTTCGACGCCAGGCTCCTGCAGTTGCGCTGATCCGCACAACGGCAACCCACCGGCCCCGCAAGGGGCCTTTTTCATGCCCGGCGACGGGCGCAACACAAGGAACCCCCTATGGGACAGGTAATCAAGTCGAAGCACTCCCAGCTGTTCGTCGCCACCGGTGCGGCCGAGGTCACCAAGGTGACCCGTCTGCGCTCGGTCGGCTTCCCCGATGGCCAGGCGTCGGAGATCGATATCTCCGACTACGACGATGACTGGGATCAGTTCGTGGCCGGCCGCAAGCAGACCGGCAGTACCAGCATCGAGATCATCTACGACAGCGAAGATCACGAGAAGCTGGAAGATCTCCACAAGACCGGCGCAGTCGTGAACTGGCTGGTGACCGCGCCGAAGTCGGAAACCGAAGGAGCGGCGAAGCCGGCGGCAGTCGCCGGGAAGATCACCCCGCCCACTGACGTGCTGTCCAAGCAGTTCGACGGCTTCGTGCAGAACTTCGCGGTGACCAGCCAGGACAACGACGTCTGGAAGGCCACGATCACCATCCGCGGCTCCGGCGCAGTCACTACCCACCGGCCTTCGGTGGGCGGCTGACCATCACAACGGCGCTCTTTCTCGGCCCGCTTCGGCGGGCCTTCTCTTTGGCAGGGCGCGCGGATCCTCCGCGTGTTAGCCGTGCGCGGCCCGCGCGCCCTGTCGCCATTCAAGGAAACGGCCAATGAGCAAGACCAACGACACCCCCGAAACCCAGCCGCAGCAGCCCGTCAGCCTCCTGCAGTCGTTCACCAGCCTGGGCATGTTCGCGTCCAAGGACGTGCACTCTGACACTATCACCCTGCCCAACGGCGCGAAGGCACAGTTCTACGTGCGCGAGCTGCCGGACGTGGAGTTCCGCAAGCTGTGGGATGAGGGCGACCGCGCGAAGCTGATCGCGGCTACCATTTGCGACGAAGATGGCAAGCCTGTGATGAACGCAAGTCAGGCCGCCCAGCTGAAGCCACTCGTGGCCGCTGAGCTGCAGCGCGTGGCCATGAAGCACTCCGGCTTTGGCGCCGAGGCCGCCCAGGCGCAGGCCGACGCGGGAAACGGCTAAGGCAGCGTGGCGAGGACTGGTTCTGGAAGGTCCTCGCCGGTCACCTGCACCGGACGGTGTCGGACTTGCGGGCCACCATGTCGCGCCGCGAGTTCTTGGAATGGTGGGAGTTCCACAAGCGGAACCCCATCGACCCCGTGAGCCTGCACATCAAGCCCGCTGCCTTCGCCGCGTACATCACCGCCTCGCACAGCCAGGGCGGGACAAAGCGCTCCTTTCAGCACTACCTCGACGCTCTCGTGCCACGGTCCGATGAGGACGAGGCGCAGGACTGGTTCGACGGACTGGGATGACCATGACCGACACATTCGGGCGGTTCGCCGCTACACCCATTGGCCCGGTACTCGCTGCGCGAGACGGCGGGCTTACCCTGGCCACCACCGGTGCCACCACGTTGGCCAGCCACGCGCGCTCCGACTTCGGCCTTGACGCCGGGACGGTGGGCGTGGAGTTTGCGGTGTGGGGCGATGACGCCGTTGCAGCCCTCGTAGGCTTCGCCACTGGACCGGCAGCGCTGAACAAGGCGCTGGGGGCGGACCTCGCCAGTATCGGCTGGGACCTCGCCGCCGGGCGCCTGCTGCAGGCGGGCGGTGCGATCGCCACTGGCCTGCCGGCGGCTACCCATGGCGACATTGTCGGGCTGCAGGTGCTCTTCGGGGCACCGCGCCAGATCCGGCTCTACCTCAACGGCGCGCAGATCCTGGTGCGCGAGCTGCAGCTGTCCGGGCCGTTGTTCTTCGCCGCGTCGCTTGCCGCCACCAAGGCCGGTGGGCTGTGCCTTGCGGTCAACGCAGGGCAGTGGGGACCGCGAAGTGAAGCGGCTGCAGCTGGGTGGCGCCTCCCCACCGCCAACGTCAGTCCCACGCGCCTGGCGGACGTTGACTGGCTGTCAGCTCCTGGCGACAGCCCGGCGAACGTTCGCTACGAGGGATTGGTGGCCGAGGGCGTCAACCTGATCCAGGAGCTGGCGTTCTGGCCGTGGGGCGGTGATCCAGTGTCCCAGGCAGCGGCCGCCGAGTGCGTTGTGGTCGATGCGGATGGCCTGCTGGACGGAATGGCAGGCACTGGCGTCTCTGGCAGTTCGGTGCAGATCCTGCTGGCACCCGAGAACGGGATGCGGGCCGACGCGGTCCCGGCCTTCCGTTGCGCGATCGAGCAGATCGAGATCAACGACGACGGCACCAAGACGCTGCACCTGCGCGATGCGCACGACTACCTGGACGAGACCATCAACCGGGGCGTATTTCTGCCCAATGTCGCGTCACTGGCATGGAAGCCTCAGCCGGTGGTGATTGGCGCGGTGGCCAGCATTCCGGCCATGGGCGCCAACTCAGACGCAACATCGATGTTCGTCGCTGACAGCCGGGTCTACGTCAATGCGGTTATGGACCGCGGCGACCTGATGGAGATCAACACCTACAACGAGGCCCCGGACGGGCAACAGCTGCTGCTGAAGTCGCCACCGGTGACGCCGGTGGTGGTTGACGCCTCCAGCATCGGCGCGGGCATGATGCCGGCGCGGTTGGAGCAGGCGGTGGGTGATGTGATGGCTCGGTTGGGGCGGGCGGCGTGGTCGGCCACCGACTGCGCGGTGATCGACCAAGCCACCGGCTACATGGGTATCGGCTACTACGCGGGCACCGCCATTACCGGCCGAGCCGCGCTGAATGCCCTCCTACCCAGCTACGGCGCCGGCTGCTATCAGGATCCATCCGGAGTGCTGCGCTTCGCCCGCGTGACCGCGCCCGAGGCCCATACCGGCGCGCTCGCCTTCGACCTGTCTGAGGATGATCTGGCGGCTGATCTGGTCATGGTGCCCGATGATGCTCCGAACCTGACTCGACGCATGGCCTACCGACCCAACGGCCAGGCGCTGGGCGCGTCAGACCTGGTCACCGACGTTGTCGACGTGCCGCAGTCCCGGCGCGACGAACTGACCGGCCTTTACCGGGGGCAGGTGTATGGTGCTGGTCCGCTGCACGCCCACTACCAGCGGGCAGAGGCGGCTGACCCAGTCATCTCGCTGTTCTGGCACGCGGCCGACGCGCAGCAGGAGATCGATCGCGTCCTGGGCATGTACCAGGTGCAGCGCCACTTCTACCAGCTCGCGGTCCGTGGTGATCAGGATCTGGCGCCGCTGCCCGGGCAGATCGGTCGGCTTACCTACGGTCGATACGGCCTCGAGGACGGCAAGCCGGTGCTGGTGCGCCGTGTAGAGCGCAACCCTGCCACGGGGGACGTGGTGCTGACGGTGTGGGGCTAGATATGCAGGACGTTCGCCAATTCGACGTAGTGGTCGCGAGATTCCAGCCACGCCGCCAAGACGACCTGGTGCCTGGGGCCTCGGACCTCATCGGTCAGGAGGCCAAGTGGAAAGCGTGCTGGTTGATCGAGGAGGGGGAGTATGCCGGCGAGTGGGCGATGACGATGCTTCCCGAGAACGGGAAGCTCAGCCCGTTTGCATGGGTGCCGTCGGGAGATCTTGAATGTTGATCGGATATGGCATGCCGTCTGTCACCACGGTGACCCTCACCGGCGGCACGTGGCTCAGTGCGGACCAAGGCTCGGCGCTCTTCGATGGGAAGCCGGCCCGCGCGTCGCGGATCAGGCGAACCGGCTCGCTGGCGATCACCATCACCCTGGCCGACGCTGTGGTCCCCGGGATCATCGCGATTCTCGGCCTGAATATTCCACCCGGCGTGCAGGTCAGTGCCGCCGGAGCCATCGGGACCACCGTGCGTCTGCCTGACGGCAGCGTCTGCGCCTGGCTGTTCCCGCAGGCCAGCGCCCTGGTCTCGGTGGTGTCCGTGGAGATCGCCACCACCGCGACCAACGTGGACGTGGGCGAGATTGCGATCTTCCGGGAGGTGGACGTTGGTATCAAGGACGGCTGGGCCGTAGCAACTATTGACGCCAGTGTCCATGCCCGGACCAAGGGCGGCCAGGTCAATACTGTGCCCGGGCCGCTGTACCGCAGGCTGACCTGCACGCTGTCCGGCCGGTCCACGCCGGTTGTGCGCGGTAACGGCCTCGGCGGGATGGACTGGGAGATGATCGGGGCCGCACTGGCGGGCCGACGGCGCACCTGTGTCGTGCCCCAGTACCGGGATATGGTGACGAAGGCGTTCGATTCAGCTTTGGCGGCGCGGTCCGCCCTCTACGGCTTCCCGACCCAGCTTCCCAGTGCCGAGAACATCAGTCGACAGTACTTCTCGGGGTACATGGAATTTGAAGAGGTCCCGGCATAGCTGTTTGTTGAGGCCCGAGGAGAGTGCGAGAATCAGCGGCGAAGACTGATGCGAGGACCTCCATGAGAAATCCAATGTCTCTGACAGCGGCTGCCGTCGTGCTGGCCTCAGGGATGCTCCTCGCCTCCTGCGGCGGGACCTCGCCAGAGCAGCGCGCCTTCCGTGAGGCGAGCAAGAATTGCCAGCAGTGGGTCAAGGAGTCTGCCAAGAACCCCTCCTCGGCCAAGATCCCGCAACCGGCTTCGGTCCGCCAAGCCAGCGGTCAGATCATCGTCCAGTGGGGGCACGGTGATGGGCTGACGCTGATGAACGGTTTCGGCGCAAACGTCGACGCCACCGCGAGGTGCACCATGTCGTTGGATGGCCACTTCCTGAAGGAGCTGGTGATCAACGACGAAGTGATTCGAAGATCGTCCTCCAACTGAGCGATCGTCAATAGAGGCCGCCCAATGGGGCGGCTTTTTTTATACCCATCTCGGCCCGCCATGTGCGGGCTTTTTTTGTGGATGACGGCATGAGCCTTTACACCCTTACCGTAGACCTGTTGCTGAAATCGGGTTCTTTCGAGCGAGACAGCGGGAAGGCAGCGCGTGTAGTAAAGCGCGACATGGAGACAATCCAGTCATCGATGTCGGATGCTTCGCGTCGTGGCGCGGATGAGGTATCTGCTGGATTCCGCCGGGTGGCCTTCGAAGCCGTGGGGATGACCTCGGCCCTGGCCGCGGTCAAAGCTGTGATAGGGAAGGCCGATGAATGGACCAACCTGAACAACCGGCTTCGTCTCGTTACCAAGGACCAAGCTGCATTCGTCGCAGCCCAGCAAGACGTCGTGCAGATCGCCAAGGCTACTAGGCAGCCGCTCGGTGCGACTGCCGAGCTATATCAGCGCATCGCTATGAATCAGGACGCGCTGGGTCTTTCAGGTGCGGGACTTGCGCGAGTCGTCGAAACCATCAGCAAAACGATGGTGATCAGTGGCAGCAGCGCGGCGGCCGCTGAGGGCGCATTGATTCAGTTGGGGCAGGCGTTCGCCTCTGGCGCATTGCGAGGTGAGGAACTGAACTCAGTTCTGGAAGGCGCTCCTGCGCTGGCACAAGAGATCGCCAAGGGCCTGAACGTCCCAATGGGCAAGCTGCGCGAGCTTGGGCAAGCCGGCAAGTTGAGTGCTGACCAGGTCATCAATGCCCTCCAGCGCCAGGCCGGTGCGGTTGACGAGGCGTTCGGAAAGATGGACGCGACCGTTGGCCAGTCACTGACCCTGCTCAACACCAACCTTTCGGAGATGATAGGACGCGCGGATGATGCGACTGGCGCCTCCCAGGCCCTTGCTGCGGGGATTGGCCTTCTGGGCAGCAACCTTCAGACTGTGGCCGTTGCCAGCGCCGCGGTTGCCTCCGGCCCACTGCTGAAGGCGCTACTGGCGCGTGTCGCTGCAGCTAACGCAGGGGTGGCAGCGGATCGGGCCGCAGCCGCGCAGAACGTCGCCGCGGCACAGCAGCTTGAACTGCGGACCCGCGCAGCAATGCTTGATGCTCAGGCGGAGGTGCGCCGCGCGGCTACGATCGGCGGAAGCGTATCTGTCAGTTCCAAAGCCGCTGCTGCTACCCTTGAGCATCGGCAGGCCGTCCTCCTGCTTGCCCAAGCACAAGGACAGGCAGCTGCAGCGAATGCGGGATGGGTTGCGCGCGCGGGTGCATCGACGCTCGCGATGCTTGGAGGCCCGGCCGGCATCGTCACGATGCTGGCCACGGCCGCAGCCGGGTGGCTGATCTTCCGCGACAACACCAACACTGCGTCAGCCGCACTGATTGACTTTGGTGGCGCCGCCGACACTGCCATCGAGAAGTTCCGCGAACTCAATCGCCAGCAGCAGGCCGGTGAGATTCTGCGCCTGCAGAAGGAGATCGATGCGAACTATCGAACCATCACGGGTTCCATTACCGAGATGGTTGCGGCAGCCACGAACTTCTCCACCGCCGGCCAGGCGTCTGCGTTCATTCAAGAGACGGAACGACTGGACGCGGCATTCAAAGCCGGTCGCATCAGCGCGGATGACTTTGCGAGCGGACTGGATGCAGCTTGGAAGGCGATGATCGACGGCTCGCCAGCCGCCGCCGCTGTGGCCAAGAGCCTCACGGAAGAGACCGCCGCCGCCGCGACTGCCGGTAGGGAGGTCGATCGCAAGCGGGCAATCTTGGATGCGTTCACTGGCAGCAGCACTCAGGCGAAGGGCGCCACCGACGCGCTGTCGGGGTCCTTCAATGCACTGGGAGACTCGGCCGGCGCTGCTGGGAAGCGGATTGCCTCGGCTATGCAGTCGTTGCCTGGCCAGCTAGCGCGCGTCGGCAAGAGCGCGGCTGAGGTGGCGAAGCTGGACGTGGGCGATTGGTTCAAGGAGGCGCAGGCTAGCGGCGTCGACTTCTCCAAGCGCGACGACCCTAAGGTCAAGCAGTACCTTGAACAGGGCGCCCAGTACATCCGGCTGCAGACCGAGCTGGCCGCGGCCCAGAAGAACTTCACCGAATCGCGAAAGGCTTCGTCGGCCGCAGAGCGTGCAGGTGCGAAGGATCGCAAGGCTGACGCGGAGGCAATCAAGCGCTACGGCGAGCAGGCGGCGATGGCGGCCGCGACCATGGCTGGCCCGCTGGCCGAGGCCACGGAGCGCCAGAAGCAGCTCGAGGACAAGCTGAAGGAAGCGCTCAAGGAAGGGCGTATCGAGCGCGCCGCGTACAACACGCTTGTGCTGGAGTCGCAGAAGGCGTTGGAGCAGTCCAGCGCCGAGATCAAGAAGGCCCTGGCCAGTCCGGAATCGCTGCTGGCGACCATGGACGCCGAGGTGGCCATGCTCGGCAAGGTCGGACGTGCGCGGGAACTGTCGCGCCGGCAGATGATGAACGAGCGCGACATGCGGCAGGAGCTGCAGAGGGCTGTTGAGGCGGCGGGCAGCAAGGAGGAGCTGGCCCGGAGGAAAGGCGTTGCCTCTTACGAGGCGTATGAGCAATCCATGCTTGCTGCGGCCCGTGCCTCGGCTGATCTGTCGCTACGGGTCGAGGAAGCCGCAGCGAACGTAGAGGCATGGGCCAGCGTGCTCGTGTACGGCGTTGGCGATGCCGCCGATGCCATGGCCGACTTTGTCGCAGGTGGCATGCGCGACTTCGACAACCTGTGGGACGACCTGAAGGACGCAGCCAAGCGGGGCCTGCGCGATCTCGCCCGCGAGTTCCTGCAGCAAAAGCTGGTGATCCCGATCCAGACGCAGATCCTCAACGGGATGAACGGTCAGGGTGGTGGTCTGAACCTGCAGAGCCTGATGGGCCTGTTCGGCGGCAACGGCTCGGCGGCTGGCGGGCAGAACCTGAGCACGGTTGCCGGCCTGCTCTCCAAGGGGCAGGGCCTGTTCGGCTTCGGGCGTTCGGCCGGGGCTGCAGCGGGCACCCTGACGGGCTTCGGCGACGTGACCAGCATGGCCGGAATGACCGGTTCCAGCTTCTCGGGGCTGATCGGCGGCGGGAGCGCCGGCGCTGGTGCGGGTGCAGGCGCTGGTGCGGCCAGCTCGGCAGCGGCGGCGGTGCCGATCATTGGCTGGATCGTCGCCGGCATGATGAAGAACGCCCAGCTTTTCGACCAGGGCTGGAACATCGCCAACGGTGAGAGCTGGGCCGGCAAGATCGCCACCGCCGGTGCTGTGGGCTTGGCCGACAAGGGCTTCCGCGCCCTGGGTTTCAACGACAAGGTCGCGTCGATCCTGTCCGGCTCCAGCATCCACGCCAAGCTGTTCGGTCGGCAGGCGCCCAAGGTCACCGGGCAGGGCATCACCGGCAGCTATGGCTTCGGTGGGTTCGACGGCCAGAGCTATGCGGACATCAAGGCCAAGGGCGGCCTGTTCCGCAGCGACAAGAAGTGGACGCAGTTCGGCGCGCTGGATCCTGGCATCGATCGCACGTTCGATATGGCCGCGCGCCAGGTGCGTGGTGCTGCAACCGACCTCGCAAAGCAGCTGGGTGTGGACCTGACCCAGAAGCTCGGCAGCGTGAAGGTTGACCTGGGCAAGCTCCAGTTGTCGGCCGACTCCACCGAGGCCAAGGCGCAGCTGGAGGCTTACCTCAGCGACATGACCAATCGGTTGTATACCGAGGCAGTCAAGGCGGCGGGGTTCGGTGGCCAACTCGATGGCTACTTCGAGTCGGCCGATGTGTTCACCGCGCTCAGTGCGTCGATCGCGCTGGCCGTGGGCAATGCCGACGAACTGGGGCGAGCCCTCAACGGGCTGGAGGTCGACAAGGTCAACAAGGCGGTCGACTACTTCCAGGACCTGGCCGGCGTCGCCGGCACGGACTTGGCTACCCAGGTGCAGAAGGTGACCGGGCTGCTTGGCAACTACGCCAGCCTCATGGCCGACGTGAGCACCCAGCTGATGACGGCCAACCTGACGCAGTACCAGTCGCAAGCGCTGTCGATCGAGCGCACGTATCGCCAGCAGGTGAAGTCGGCCAACGACTACGCCAAGGCGCTCGGTTTGTCCGGCGCTCGGTCGGAGGACCTGGCCAAGATCGAGGCGCTTCGTGCCACCAACATGGGCAAGCTGCAGGCGCAGATCGACAAGGACAAGAAGGCCATGCAGTACGGCCTGTCGATCAGTGATCTTTCGCCGCTGACGGACCAGGAGAAGCTGGGCGAGGCGATGAAGGAGCTGGAGCGTGCGGTGTCCGGCGGCGACACCAGTGCCGCGCAGGCGGCCGCTCAGGCCGCGCTGGGCTTTGGTCGGAACCTGTACGCCAGTGGGCAGGACTACAACAGCCTGTATGGCCGGGTCACCGGCCTCATCGATGGCATGAAGGTCGGAGATCTCAATCAGCCGGATGGCACCAGCATGGGTGCGCTGGCCGACGCCATCGAGGCGCTGCCGGACAACTTCAGCCGGGCCGTGTTCGACCTGGTCGTGAACAACGACGCTCAGACGCAAACCACCGCCGCCGTACAGCAGAGCAACGCTCTGCTCGCCGAGCAGAACCAGCTGCTCCGCCAGCTCGTGTCTACCACTACCCAGGGCGTACGCAACGCCAGCAGTTCAGCGCTGCGCGAAGCACTCAACGCGAGGTAATCAGCAATGCAAGCAAGGAAACTCACGCTGGTAGAAATCGGCGTGGGCGGGCTGCCGTCCGCGTCTCCGGTGGCGCCGCGCTTTTCCACCTGGTTCCCGGTGCCCTTCAAGGCGCCGGACGTGCCGCCGGCGAACGGGATCAATCCCACGCCGGTAGCCGACGGCGTCGTGCTCGAATGGGACGCCGTCGATCTGGAGGGTGTGATCTACGTCATCTCGCGCAGCGAGAGCCAGGACGGTCCTTGGACGGAGATCCACCGCACCACCGAGACGCGGTACGTCTACAGCGACGGCAGCGGCAAGACCTGGTGGTTCCAGATCACCCCGACCGTGCGCGGCAAGACAGGCACCGGAACCGTAGTGGGCGTTGTTCCGCCGACTACGTCCAAGGACTTGGCCGAACAGCAGGCCAAGCTGGCGGCGGAGATCAGTGCCCGCATCCAAGCGATCGCAGACGAAGCGGCTGCTCGAGCTGCCGGCCTGGCGCAGGCCGCACAGGACTTGGTCGCCGAGGCGCTGCTGCGGCAGCAGGGCGTGACTGAAGCCATGCAGGCGATCAGTGCAGAGGCCCAGGCGCGGATCGATGCCATCCTAAACGAGAAGATGGCGCGCGAGGCGGCGATCAGCCGCGAGGAGCAGCTGCGGCAGAGCGCCGATGAATCGTTGGCGCGCGCGGTGTCGGAGGTCGCGGCCGGCAGCGGGACGCAGTTCGACAGCATCAAGCTCTGGCCGTTCAATCAGACCATTGAAGGGTGGACGGGCAACGGCGCGCCGACGCTCGTGGACGGCTGGCTGCGGCCCGCCAACCATGCCACCGCACCGTGGGTGCAGTCGCCAGTGGCCTTGGCCGTAGACGGCAGCGCATACCGCTTCGTGAAGCTGCGCGTGAAGCGCGTTGGCTCGCCGACGTGGAGCGGTTTCCTCCAATGGATCACCGCCACGGACCAGGCATGGAACACGCAGAAGCGTGTGGCCATCCCGGAACCGGCGTGGGACGTGAACGGCGTTGCCACCGTCGACGTGCAGGACATTGCCTGGTGGCCGGCCACGGTGGATGCGATTCGCCTACAGCTGGGGGCGGCGCAGACCGTCGCCAACTACTACCTGATCGACTACATCGCCGTCGGTCGTCCGCAGCCCGGCGCGTCGGTGGCGTTGGTACAGGAAGAAACCCAGGCGCGTATCACCGCAGATGCCGCTGAGGCTCTCCAGCGCAACACGCTGGCCGTTCAGATGCGTGGCAACTACACCGGAACGGATCCGCTGCAGCTGACTGCAGGGCTGGCCTACGAGGAGCTGAAGGCCCGTGTGGCTGCGGACTCGGCGCAGGTGCAGCGCATCAGCACGATGGAGGCCCGAATGCCGGCCGGTGCCGGTTCGCTGGCAACCGCGGCATCGGTTACGGCGCTGCAGGAGGCGACCGCCACCACCACGAGCGCGCTGGCTCAGTCGATCACCACGATCAACGCCGCATTGCCGGCGATGATTACGCAGGGCAGCAACATGGTCCTGAATGGCTCGTGGCAGTCAGGCAAGGACGTTGGTTGGACCTACGACCCCGGCGCAACCGGCACCAGCTGGCCGGCCACGGAGGGACGTGCCGGTGGCATGTGTGTGCGCTTCGATCCGGGGGCCATCCGGCAGAAGGTTGCGTATGCCAATGGTCGCACCGCGATGCCGACGAGCCCCGGCAAGAAGTATCGCTATAGCTGCTGGTATCGCAGTACCCCGGACTTCAATGGCACGCCGGGCAATAGCAAGATGCGACTGGCGAACCAAAACGGGGAACTGATCGGCGGAGCAACGTTCTTCGTCGCGGACAAAGCTGCCTGGACCTACCTCAGTGGCGTCTACGCGCTCCCGGACAACACCTCGATCACCGGGCTGCAGTTGGGCATCTATGCCGACAACACTGCAGGTACGTTGTGGGTTGACGACGTTGTGCTGGAGGAAGTGACTGAGCTCCTGGCGAATGCCCAAGCGATCTCGGACCTCAGCACCAGCGTGACGCAGCTGGGTGACACGGTCACGTCTCAGGCAGGGCAACTGACGGCGCTTCGCAGCGACCTTACCGGCGTTTCTGGGAGAACCGACGCCAACACCCTGGCGCTGACCCAGCTGACCTCGCGCACCGCTACGGTGGAGGGCAAGGTGGAGACGATGGGCACCAGCGTAACGAAGCTGGAAGGCCAGATCCAATCTGTCGGCGGCGACAACCTGCTCTGGAACAGCAGCATGGAAGAGGGCACCCCTTCCGGGGTCAATCCTCCCACCGGCTGGAACCTTGAACGCATCCGCAGTGACGTTGGGGGCACGCTATCGGCTGTGGACTCGCCCCTGACAGGTGGCGGCAAGGCCGTTCGCATTGAATGGACAGCCATCAATGCCAAGGACTGGGTGGGCCTGAACCGTGCTGGTCCTGGCTCCAACTACGTGAAGGTGGATCCCAACACCGATTACAGCTTGTCCTCGTGGGTGCGTGGCTCGGCGGGAACGAAAGTCCAGCTCTACGTTCAGTGGATGAACGATTCGGGCGGGACGGTGTTGGGGACGGCGACCCTGCCGGAAGTGGTCATGACCAGCCAGTGGCAGCGGTTGATTCTGCCCGCTCGCTCCCGTGGCGACGCCGCACGTGCTCGCGTCTACGTGGGCCGGCAGTTCGCAGACCAGCCCGGCTCGTATGCCATTGAAATCGACAACGTGCAGTTCCAGCGTGGCTTGGTGGCCACGGAATACCGCCCGAGCGGCCAGGAGGCGATCACCGTCACGACGCAGAACGTGTCCGCTGTTTCCGGCCTGACCACCCGCATGGTCAACGCCGAGAACAAGGCGACCTCGCAGGCGGACCAGCTGACGAGCCTCACGGCGTCGGTGAACGCGAGCTTCAACCGTGGCGACAACATCAACACCAACTCCGCTTTTGACGGGTCTGCCCAGCCGTTCGCGCTTGACGGGGCGGTGGAATGGGTAAGCGGCGGGGGACAGGTCGGGTCTGCAATCCAGATGACCCACGTCGCGGGAGCGACGAACCCAGCGGTGCGAGCTAACCGTGGCGCCTGGTCTCCACTCCGGGCGGGCACTGGACGGCGCATGCGTACCGTCATCGTGGCACGCGCCACGTCGGGTTCCATTTCCTTGACAGCGCGATGCCGTGTCCGCACGGGAGGCGTGGCGGGCGAGGGCAACAACGACCAGACGACGCCCGTTCTGACCACTGCCTGGCAGCGGTTCGCTTTGGAACACCCCATCGGTGATGACCGCACCGAAGTAATGTCCCACGTGTGGGCAACGAACCGGGGAACCGGAACTGCTGTGGTGCTGGTGGATCGCATCGAGTTCTACGACGTGACCAACGAGCTACTGATCAGCGCCAACGCATCGGCAACGGCCGGGCTCACCACGGCGGTGAACCAGCAGGGCAGCAAGCTGGACGCGACTGCGCAGGACCTGGTGAGCCTGAAGACGCAGGTTGGTGATGTGTCGGCCAGCGGCTTCAATCAGCTGAAGACCCAGGTCACGCAGCAGGGGCAGACGCAGTCGACGCAGGCGCAGCAGATCACGGGCATCCAGACCTCGCTCGGTGGGAAGGCGGACGCCGCAGTGATTGTGGACATGCAAGCTCAGGTGAAGAACCTGGGGCAGTCGGGAAACCTGCTGGCGAACAGCACGTTCCCGTTCTGGCAGCGCTCGGGTTGGGGATGGGGCCGTAACGTCCACTTCAGCGAACTAGGAAACCCCACGGGCGGGGCGGGCCAGAATTGGGCCCCGCGTGGCATGTTCGGCATAGGGGCGACGGCGGGGTTCCAGTGGGCGTGGGGTCCGGACGATGTGCACTGGGGAGGCACCGAGTACGACATTCCGGTGGAGGCCGGTAAGACTTACTGCGCCTCTACGTGGGTTAACACCCACCGTTGCCAATTCCTCGTGGAAATCACGTGGGTAGGCCAGGACGGCGGTTCCGTTGGTCTCGTCCAGTCGCCGTGGGTTGGGCCATCTGGCATCGGCCCGAATGCTTCCCTGATATCGATGCCCCGCCCATTCGTCATCGCCAAGGCTCCGCCGAACGCGTTTGCGGCACGGTTCCGGTTCCTGATCCGTGGCTCAAACGAAGCCAACCCGTACTTCTGGATGTACCGCCCGATGTTCAGCATGGTGGATGCGGGCACTACCCAGCCGCCGCAGTGGAGCGCGGGTGGTACGGAATCTAGCGCTCAGTGGGGCGTGAACGTTCGCGCTGACGGAAAGATCGGCGGCATCCAGCTGGCGGCCAATGGCCTGGTCTCCTCGTTCGACGTGGTGGCCGACATATTCCGCGTGTCGTCGCCTTCGGGTGGCCAGCGCACGGAGTACAGCGACGGGAACTGGCGCACCTACTACCCGAATGGGCAGCTCGCCACGCGCATGGGTTGGTGGCAGTAGCAAAAGGCGGGAGTGGCAAACGCCCTCCCGCCAATCATTAGAGGAGTAGAGCACATGCCCGCAGGCATCCAGACCTTCAATCCTGACGGGTCGTTGGAGATTGATTACACGACCCGCTTGGGGTTGTTCATCGGCACTGTTCAGACCGACGCCGTGCACGGTAATTCGACTTGGGTGGGACCGCTGCCACCTGGGGATTTCCTTTTCTATGTGGTGCCTCCGCCGGCACAACCTGGCCGCACGCCAACCGTTTGGTACTCGGATGGCCGGGTCTATTGGGGAACGGATGTGGATGCCAACGGGCAACCAGTCTTCTCCCTGGTCCCGGCAACTGTGCTGTACGGAGTGCACTGATATGCCAGCAGGCTTTGAGGCGTACACTCCATCTGGAACAGTGCAGGTCCGCAGTGATCTGCTTAACTTCCACCTGCGCCACAAGTTCGATATCAACGAAGCTGGCGCCGTTGCGTACCAGGTGTCGGGGATCGTAGTAACGCGATACGTCACGCGTGACTTCCAGGCCAAAAGCCCCGTGGTTGCGGTCACCGGTCCGAACAACAACTTCGGGCTCAGCGTCATTCTGACCAATCTCGGCGGCAACAACTGGCGGGTGTCAGCCTATACCGGCTCGTCGCTTGTCTTCGGTACGGTGTGGGTATACGACTCGGTTGTGACTGGAACGCCGGGCAAGACCGGAATCGAGGTGTACCGCGAGCACACCGGGGAGCTGGCTTTCGCTTCCTGGGCGAAGCCCCTACGCATCATGGGCGTAACTACTGCCCCATTCGGGGCGGCAGAGGGGGCCTATATGCAAGTCCCGGCCGGTCGGCGCTACGCGGTGATCTCGTCTCGTTCGTGCCAGCGGATCGAGCGTGGTGTGGGGTTCCGGTTGACCGGGCCGCAGGGGGACGGGACGGGCTCAGCGGGTTCGGGGCGCTTCTACTATGCCGGCGCGACTGCCCTGATCCCCCAGTCCGACAACGCCACGCAGTTCAGCGCATCCGGACACTTTGTGCTGATCGACGTGACCGGCCACTAAGCTGCAGCGTCACGGCGAATGAACGAAGGGGCGTGTCAGATTGCGCCCATGTGCTATTCCGCCCAGATCACCGCCGCCTATCAGAAGCTGGTCCGGATGACCGGCGCCACGCTGTCGCTGCAGGAGTTCGCAGCGCTCTACGCCCACGACCCGGGCAAGAAGCGGCCCAAGACCCCGAAGGCGATGGACGATGCCTTCCGGGCCGGGACGAGCCCGGCGGAGCTGGCGGTGTGGGCTGAGGTGGAGCAGTGGAACCGAGCCGAGGCCGCGGTACTGGAGCAGGAGCTGTTCGCCAACCGCAAGCGCCTGGCCGATGCCGAGCGCGCGCTGCAGGTGAAGGAAATCAAGAAGGCCCGGGAAGATGTGCGGATCGCCGGCAACAAGATCGATCGCGCCCTGGCCAAGCTGGCCGATCTGAAGCGCACCGAGCCGAAGGACCGAGATAGCCGCATCTTCCCCGGCGTGTATGCCCCGGTGATCGTCTCCGAGGGCGGCAAGCTGGTGATCCGGCCCATGCGCTACCAGTGCCGTCTGGCTGGAAAGCCGGCCAACTATGACCAACGCTTCCCCGGCACCTACAACGCCCGTCGCGACAGCCTGGAGAAGTTCTGGGCACCGGCCTTCGGCCACACCCACGGGCTGATGGTGGTCGACACGTTCTACGAGAACGTCGAGGGGCCGGATGGGAAGAATCAGGTGGTGCAGTTCACGCCGCGCACGGGCGAGCCGATGCTGGTGGCGTGCCTGTGGTCGCACTGGAAGGATCCCGCCGGCAAAGAGCCGGATCTGCTTTCATTCGCCGCCATCACCGACGACCCCGAGCCCGAGGTGGCCGCCGCCGGCCACGACCGGACGATCATCAACATTAAGCCAGAGCACGTGGACGCCTGGCTCAATCCGGACCCGGCCGACCTGGCAGCGCTGTACCGGATCTTTGACGACAAGCGGCACCCGTTCTACGAGCACAAGCTGGCGGCGTAGGGAGAAACCCGAACGTCAGTGGGTGGTTGCCCGATAGCGCAGAGCCGCAAGGGAAGGCATCCTGACCATGCCGGATCCGGGGCCGCAGGCAGCTCAACCCGGGGGCGCGTGAGCAGCGCCGCGCCGGCACAGAGTCGAGCCAGACTCGACTCTCCCCGAACGATTCAGGCAGGTCGCAGACGCGTTCGCAGGATCTGCGACGGCCGGCCGTATTCTTCCGGCCATGCTTCCCTCGCACGGCTACCAAGGCTTCCGAGCCGCCCCAATTCCCTCTGGCTGGGTCCAGACGGGTGAGCGCTGGGCGCTCTGGTACAACGGCCGCGAGACGGCCAGCGTCACGCCCGATGGCGGTCCTGGGGTCCGGCTATGGATGGAAGGCCAGAAGATGTGGCAGGTGAAGGAAGTCCGCGCCGCCAACGTCCGGCAGGCGAAGCGCTACGCCGAACGTTGGTGCGCGGCCAGGCTGTATCCCGAGCTGCCGCTGCGTAAAGCCGTCGCCCGGCTGACCGACAGCACTCCGATCCAGTTGCCCCCGCCACTGCCCGGCCTGCCGCCAACCCGTGAGCAGCAGCAACAGGCTCGGCGCCTAGCAGAGGCCGGGCGGTTGGAACTGGCGCGAATCAAGGAAGCGCTGGAGCCGCGCCAACCGCCGAAGGAGACCAAGCCCAGGGCGAAGGACCCTATGAAGGCTTGGGTGAGGGCGGGACAACGCCAGTTGCGCCATACGATCTGACCCCGGAGGCTCCAGAAACTGAGTTTGCGTTGTTGTGCCGCAGGGGCTGCAGACGAGCAGCTCCAGAAATGAACTCAATGCACGTTGTTGATGCTTCTACAGAGTCAGGCAGACTTCCAAGCCGCTCTCGGATCCTCGCTGGGTCTGCGCAAAGGACGAGCCGGAGCTGAGCTTCTCCAGTCCGGTGCAAATGATACCGGCGGCGTTCCCCATCAGAATTTCCCTTTTTTCCTGTCTTGTTTGAACTGCTCGGCAAATTCGCTCACCTTTGCCTCTAGCTGACGCCCGATGTTCGTCATGTACTGGACGTGTCCCTTCAGTTTTTCAAGTTCTTGGTCTAAGTGCGATACTGGCATTAGTCCATACTGCACGTTCGCTTCTTCATGATCTTCAAATCTTGGCGCGCCATCTGGAATCTTTTGGCTAGCTAGATTTGCTGTGAAGAAAATATAGGTGTCGTGCCCCGGTATTCGGCGGCCGGACCAATGGGCAAACATGTGCCTAATAGTTCGGTGCATGCCCAAGATTTCAGTTACTTTGCTCAGTCCTTCCGACACATCTTTATTCCAAACGCAGTCAGCAGCGTGGCGCTTAAGGTGTTCGATGGTGTCTTTGTCGTTGAGTTTAGAAGCGTACGAGGTCGGTTCTCCCGACTGAATTTGCTCCAGTAGATTGATGATCCGCCGTGCCTCAAAATCTGCAAAGCAATAGGTCTGAACGAACAGCCCTATCCTGAAATAATCATCCCTTTCAAGAGGGGCGGTGTCGTTGAGTACATGCCGCAACGACATTCTTGCCTGTTCCAGTTTCTTTATTTCATCCATTGTCGCCTCCCTGCCTGGGTTCGGATGTGGACACTCTGCGCTGTGGCTGAGCGCTCGGATGGCGAGCATACCTCAGCAGCTGTATCGGGGTGTCTGAAGCCTCTAGCCCGCTCCGCAATCGCTCAGGGTGTTGCGTTTCTCTCGGCAAAAAATGAGCCCGCAGTGTGGTCTATTGCGGAGCGGAAATCATAATTAAGCCATTGAAGTGTATGGATTGCTTGCGAGCTTCCCAAGCTACTGACGTGGGTTCGATTCCCATCGCCCGCTCCATGTCTCCAGGGTATTCACCCCAGGCAGGCGCGGCGCACTCGTTGAACCACACCCAGGTCGAGCGTGTGGCAGCAGCGCCAGAATCTCTTTCCTCAGTGTTGGGCTGTGGCTCCTCCGAACCACAGCCCGAGTGGCTTATGCGCCCGCTTGCGCAGCCGCGTCCTTGGCTGCGGCAGTTACAGAGCTCCCGAAACCGGTATAGGTCGATCCGTTGCAGTGCAGGTATGCGCGGAAGACGACGCCATTCAACTCGGCGTTGTCAAAATAGCAGTGCGTACCGGTCTTGGATGATTTCTTCACAAGCCGCATTGCCATCGCGTTTGAATCGTCGACGCTGGAGCCAAGGCCGGCAACGCTCCAGGATTGGCCCGGGCGAGTGCAGCTGTAGGGATACTTATAGCCATGTGCCGACCCATAGTAGTAGTCGACATTGCACCGCGCCTGCGTCGCCGCCAGGGTGATGGCCAGCTCAAGCAGGTTCTGTCCCGCAGTGGTGGTCGTCATGCCATAGGCGGAAATCGGAGTGGAACTGCACTCTCCTTTGATACCCACACCCGGTGCCGGGATGCTGACATAGGGATCGCGTGCGAAAACACTGCATACCGGGCCTTCCTCGGCGACGGCCAGGAAGCCATTGGTGTTGGCCGTCGCAGCATCGATATTGCTGCCAACGCCCGCGACCGTACCGTTCTTGCCGCAGCGCCGGATCACCACGCCTCCGCCGTTCGGCAGCATGTCCATGCCGGGGTCGCAGATGCCCGGCCCGATCGATGCTGCTGCGGCTCTGGCGTAGTCACTTTCTGCGTTTGCGGCCATCGGGGCCTGGGTGGAAAGCAGTGCAAGCATCAGCGGAAAAGAAATCGCAGCCATTCAAAACCTCGAATCCATGAGTGAGCAGTGACGCTAGCAGAGGCGCCATTCTGGAAAACTGGAATTCGACCCATCCGCCACTGCTGCAAGCCAGTGATTCGATTCAGGATGCCTACGTCTGTGAAAATGTGCGGTAGTTCGCGCTGCGTCTCCGGCTGCGCGGTTGCTGCGGCGGGCTCCTGCAACCTCCGCTGTCTACCGGGCCCGTCGGGCCGCAGGGTTCAGTTGGTGCTGGGCTTGGGGATGCTAAAAGATCGTTAACCGTCGACCCATCGTCCGCTGCCCGGAGCGCGAATGATCCCCGCACTTTTGCCCCTCAGGCGTTGCTTTGATTTTTCAGGGCGATCCAACCGGAAAGAGTTCTGGTCGTACTCCCTGTCTGCTGCGCTTGTGGTGGCAGCGAGCTACACCTTGATGGACGGCGGATACTGGCTGACGGGCACGGTGCTGCTCGATGGGGAGGCCTTCGAGCCGTTCCGGATGCTGGGGTGGGGCATGACGGTCTGCGCGGTCATCGTCCTCCTTCCGCCGATGCTGGCCCTGGCCGTTCGACGACTGCATGACATCGACGAGTCTGGCTGGTACGTCGTGATCGCCTTCATCCCGTTGGGCGTATTCGTCCTCTTCCCGGTCATGCTGCTGCCGGGCAACGAGGAAGAGAATCGATTCGGCGGCATTTCCGGTCTGCCGGGCGCCTGACTCAGCGCCGGGCGAAGTCCACCAGGTCGGAAGGGTAGTGCGGGCAGGTGCGCAGCGCGGCATCGTCGCCGCCATACAGCACCACCAGCGCTGCTACCTCAAGCGCCCAGTAACCCCAGGCATTCGGTCCGGTCAGGCGTCGGGTCCGCTTCTGGGCTTTGGGCGACAGCAGGAAGAAGTCGCGGTACTGCACCTGCAGGTAGCCGGCCAGCAGTGAAGGGTCGAACGCTTCACCGTCGCGCAATGGCGCGAACAGCTCGGCGAACGGGCGCGGATGGAATATCGCATCGCTGGCTTCGGCAAGGCCGAGTGCCGGCGCGCTGAGGTAGTCCAGCACGCGGTCGGTTTCGAAGCAGAGCACCTGCTCCACCAGCGCCGGAAGACGATCCTGCGCATCCAGCAGCACGCCCAGTGACAACAACTGTAGTGCGTATTCGTAGTGCTGCGTTGTGCGCGATTGCAACGACGCGGCCAGCGCGATGTCGTGGCCTTGCTGTTGCAGGCTGTCCCGGGCTATCGCCAGCAAACCTGCATGTTCCAGCCACAGATCTGTCACGTCGGCATGCATCTGCTGCAATGCCGTGGGGGCGAAGCCGCGGTCGATGCCTTTCAGCAGCAGGTTGCTGCCGGTCTGGGCAACCGCTTCCCAGCCGTAGGCATGCTCCAGCGCCGCATGCCCCTGCAGTGGTTCTTCCGCAGGTTCACCGCCATTGCGCGCATGACGCGCAAGCAGGGCCATGCCCGCGTTCCAGTCTGCCTGCCAGTCCGGCAGGCGAAGCATGCGGCGCGGTACTCCCGGATCCTTGGACAGTGCTCTCCATCGCGGTAGTACGTCCAGCAGCAGATTCCGGCGGTTCACGGCAGTCATCGGTTCCATCATCAGGGAAAGTCTAGCGGCAATGCCGATTCGACCCCCATTGCCTGGCACCGCGTTGAAGGTTTGAATGGTGCGCAATCGCAGTCACCATGCCCGCATGACCGTTGATCGAATCGCCCTCCGCCGTTTCACCCAGTGGCTGCCGTTCCTGGTCCTGGTCGCCATCTGCGTGGCCTGGTGGTCGCCGCTGGGCGTGGTTGTCGCCCTGGCCGCGTGCCTTGCAGTGGGCGGCGTGCTGCAGCGCTTCGATCTGGTCGGCGATGCCGTAGGCGGCGCACTGCTGCGCTCGCGGGCGACGCTGCCCTTTGCCACCCGGCCGCCCACGCATGATGTCCTGTTGGATTGGGGTGAGCTGGGCATGGGAGGGCCGGCCTACAGCACCCAGATGCTGCGCGATGGCGCCATTGTCGAGGGCGTATCCACCGGAGGCAGCCACGATGCCAGTGGCGAGTGGCAGACGCTGGCGGGAAGCGCGCTGCGCGTGGCCAGTGGTTACATTGATCGCAGCGAAGCGGTGATCGTCTACGACGAAGCGGACAAGAGGGTGATGTACCTGCTGGCGATTGTTCCCAGCCTGTTCTGGCAGGAGCTGCACGAGCGCCGGCAGCTTGGCGGGGATGCCGAAGCCGCGATGTGGTTGCGGGATCTTCCCTGCCGATCGAGCACGCTGCGCCCCTGCCGGGGTCTATGGCTGGAACCGGAGCATCCCGCACTGGCCGCCGGGCTGCCGCAGGCATTGCGGCATGTCCTGCCGGATGCCCGGGTGCTGCGGGCCATCCCGCTGCTGCCCGACGATCTGCGCCTGACCGCGCATCCGACCCTGTTCGCGCGCATCTGCCCGTACGCGCTCTGTCTCGATGGCGAGCCCAGTGACCGTCACGCCTGCGATCTGGAGACGGTGATCACCAGCCCGTCCGGACGATGCGTGGTGGTGGCGGGCAGCGTGCTTGATGGGGATCTGCGTCCCATCGAGGGCGTATGGCTCGTCCACTGGCAGGGGCGTTGGCAGGCCATTGGCCGCCGTGCGACGGGCGGCAGCGGCAAGGCCCGCAGTGGGGCCTGGATCGATGTGATCGAGGCCGGCGATGACGGTACCCTTCGCTGCGACGCCTATGAGGAACACTGGACGTTCGACGCGATCACACGCATCCCCACGCCACACACGGCACTCGCCTTGCCTGTGGAATGGCGGGAAACCGCATTGGCCGTGCGTGTCCGCGATGGGCACTTCTCGTTGCGCCTGCCCCGCGCGGATCAGCGGACGTCAGTCACAGGTTAGACAGCGTTGAATCGAACAAGGAGTTCCGGCATGCGTTGTCGATGCATGCCGGGAAAGCGCTGGAAAAGCTCAGGAAATGGGCTACGGTCAGTACCGAGTGCGGATGGCTCATGCGTCTGCCACCTGCACCCGCTGCGCATACTCCTCGGTAAACAGCCCGGACAACGCCCGGCGCTGCTCTGCATCGATGGCGCGCGAGGCGTTGGCGGTGTAGTCGAAATGCACCATCACGCAACGCCCGGTGGCCACCAGGGCCTCGAACTGGAACGCCTGCTGCACGATCGACAGCGAGGAGCGGCCGATGTTCTCGATGCGGGTCTCGATGCGCACTTCGTGCCCGGCCTGTATCTGCTGCAGGAAGTCGATCTCGTAGCGACGCAGGATCAGCGTCAGGTCGCGCATGCTGGCCTCGCGGCTGAAATGCCGGAAGATCTCCTGGCGACCTTCCTCGAACCAGACGGGCAGGGCGGTGTTGGTGACGTGGCCAAGCACGTCCACCTCGGAAAATCGTGGGAACACGGTGATCGCCATCGGCCGCTCCATGCGCGCTGAACAGGTCCGCGCAGTGTGCCGCCCGCTGCCGGTCAAGCCACGCCGCAGGGCATCATCCACCCGCCACACGCCCGCGCTATGCTGCGCGCCTGCCGTCCGATCCTGCCGCGATGAAGCTCGCCATCCTGTCCCGCAACAGCTCCCTGTACTCCACCCGCCGGCTGGTCGAGGCGGCCCGCGCGCGCGGCCACACCGTACGCATCCTCGATCCGCTGCGCTGCTACATGCGCATTGCCGCCGATGGTTTCTCGATGCACTACAAGGGCCGGCCGATGACCGGCGTGGACATGGTGATTCCGCGCATCGGTGCCTCGATCACCCGCTATGGCACCGCCGTGCTGCGCCAGTTCGAGCTGATGGGCGCGCGTACGCCCAACCCCTCCGACGCGATCCTGCGTTCGCGCGACAAGCTGCGTGCGCACCAGCTGCTGGCCGCCAAGGGCATCGACATGCCGGTCACCGTGTTCGGCGACAACCCGGATGACACCGTCGACCTGCTGTCCATGCTCGGCCCGCCGCCACACGTGGTGAAGCTCAACGAAGGTACCCAGGGACGGGGGGTGATCCTCACCGAGAAGGCCAGTGCGTCGCGTGGCATCGTCGAGGCCCTGCGGGGCCTGTACGCCAACTTCCTGATGCAGGAGTTCATCGGCGAAGCCAAGGGCGCCGACCTGCGCTGCTTCGTGGTCGGTGACCAGGTGGTGGCGTCGATGCAGCGCCAGGCGCCGGAAGGGGACTTCCGCTCCAACCTGCATGCCGGCGGCACCGCGGTGGCGGCCAAGGCCAGCCGCGCCGAACAGCAGGTGGCGGTGCGCTCGGCCAAGGCGCTGGGCCTGTCGGTCTGTGGCGTGGACCTGATCCGCTCCGCGCGCGGCCCGCTGGTGCTGGAGGTCAACTCCACGCCAGGGCTGGAGGGCATCGAAGCCGCCTGCGGGGTGGATGTGGCCACGCGCATCATCGAGCACGTCGAGAAGCTTAAAAAGCCATGATCAATCAATGGCTTGAAATTCTCATGGGCAAATGAGGCCGGCTTTAACATGCCTTTAATCGGCGCCGGCGTAGCCTTCAGCGAACCGCAGCTCTGCCTCTCAGCAGGATCGGTATCGGGATACGACTTCAGACCCAGGCGGGGCACCGCTTGGGTCTTTTTTATGCCCGCCGCAGGTCCCTTGTGGAGGCAACGTGACGGCCGTAGAGTGGCGCCCATCGTTCCTGGATGGATCCGGAGGCTGGCGATGTACCGCATCACGATGATCGCGTTGTTGCTGGGGCTGTCTGGTGCTGTCTCCGCCAAGCCGGAGAAGACCGCCATACAGATGGACGGGCAGGCACCAGTGGCCGAGCAGGTCCGGCGGGTTGAAAAGGCCCTCGATGACGGCGAATACAGCGAGATTTCCGCTGACGACCGTGCCCAGGTGCAGCAGGCACTGGCGCGCATCACCCAGCGCATGGGTGACCACCGCACGCTTCAGGAGCTCCCGCCGCAGGTCCAGGCGGAGGTCTTCAACGACCAGGAGCGGATCAACACGGTTCTTGTCCGCGCCCATGAAGACAGCCGCCAGATCTGCCAGCACACCCGCACCACCGGCAGCAACATGCCTAAAAGCCGCTGCCTGACCGTGGCTGAGCGCCGCCGGATCGAGGAGAAGGGCAAGGCCCTGCTCAACGACCAGCGCACCTTCAACAACTTCAACCCTGCCACCAACCACTAGGCCGTCCGATGCCCCTGCGCATGGCACTTGCTGGCGTGAAGGTGGTGCGAATACAGTCAGCACTCAACTCAAACAAGGATTCGTTTGTCATGAAGTCCCTCCTGATGTCGGCGGTCCTGGTCTCGGGCCTGACCCTGGCCACCGCCGCCTCTGCATCGAACCAGGCCGGTGAGGTCTTTATCCCCGGCAAGCCGCTGCAACAGCAGATCGAGCGCATCGAAATCGAACTCAACGATGGCGAGACCTACAGCGAACTGAAGCAGACCGACCGCAGCCGCGTGCGCGAGGCGCTGGTACGCATGCGTACGGCTGTCGAGCAGCACCCTGACCGCGATTCCATGCCTGAACAGGTACGAACCGATGTCTTCAACGACCAGCAGATCGTGAACACGGTTTTGACACAGGCACGTGAAGATAGTCGTCTAATATGCCAACGTGAAAAGGCCACGGGTTCGAACCGGGCCACGACGCAGTGCACTACCGTTGCCGAGCGCGCCCGGCGGAAGGACAAGGCACAGCGTGATATGGGCCAGGCCCAGCGCGTCGGCAAATTCGTCAATTAGAGGTGACAGTGAGAATCCTGGTAATCGAAGACAACAGCGACATTGCGGCCAACCTGGGCGACTACCTGGAGGACCGGGGCCACACCGTGGACTTCGCGGCTGACGGGGTTACCGGTCTGCACCTGGCCGTGGTGCACGAGTTCGACGCGATCGTGCTGGATCTCAATCTGCCAGGCATGGACGGCATCGAGGTCTGCCGCAAGTTGCGCAATGAAGCGCGCAAGCAGACCCCGGTGCTGATGCTCACCGCCCGCGACTCGCTGGACAACAAGCTGGCGGGCTTCGATTCCGGCGCGGACGACTACCTGATCAAGCCGTTCGCGCTGCAGGAAGTGGAAGTGCGTCTGAACGCCCTGTCGCGTCGCGGCAAGGGCGTGCAGACCCGCGTGCTGGAAACCGGCGATCTGGAATACAACCTGGATACGCTGGAAGTGCGCCGCCAGGGCAAGCTGCTGCAGCTCAACCCGACCGCACTGAAGATTCTGCAGGCGCTGATGGAAGCGGCCCCGGCCGTGGTGACCCGGCAGGAACTGGAAACCCGTGTGTGGGGCGAAGAACTGCCCGATTCCGATTCCCTGCGCGTGCACATCCATGGCCTGCGCGCGGTGGTCGACAAGCCGTTTGAAGTGCCGCTGATCCAGACCCGCCATGGCATCGGATACCGCATCGCCACCCCGGAAGCCTGATTCGGTGGCAACCAAGGGGGAGCGCCGGCGCACGCCTTATCGGCGGCGCCTGCGCAGCCGCATCATCGTTTCGTTCGTGTTGTTGGGCTTCTGCCTGACGACACTGTTCGCGTTCGCCACCAACTGGGCCCGCCTGCGCGTGGAAAACCAGCTGGTGGAAGAGCTGATGAACCGCAACATCGACGAGTATGCGCGCCGCTATTACGAGCACCCCGGGCATAACCCGGACGCGCCGGTGCTGCAGATCAGGGCCTATGCCTATTCGAAGGACAAGTTCGACCGGGTGCGCGAAGAACGCGCGCAGTGGGCGGGCTTCTCCGATGGCATCCACAGCGTCAGTGGCGATGAGCACGGCGAGCCGTACTCCTACAAGCTGGCCGTGCGCAAGACGCCCGACGCCTGGTTCTTCCTTGCCTATGACATGACCGACAGCGTGCGCGGCGGCAAGCAGCTCAACCGCGCGCTGGTGCTGTCGGTGCTGGTGTTCAGCGTGCTGTCGCTGGTGCTGGGCTGGTGGTCGGCGTCGAAGGTGATGAAGCCGGTGTCGGATCTGGCCGCGCGGCTGCGCGCCTACCGCGGCGGCACCAGCGATCCCGAACCCTTGGCGCCACGCTTCCCCGACGACGAAGTGGGGCAGCTGGCACAGGCGCTGGACGACTATTCCTCGCGGCTGACCGAAGTGGTGCAGCGCGACCGTGAATTCAATGCAGACGTCAGCCATGAGCTGCGCACGCCGTTGGCGGTGATCCGTGGCGCCACCGAGCTGCTGCTGACCCGGCCCGGCCTGGACGAGAAGGTGCTGCAGCGCCTGCAGCGCATCCAGCGTGCCGAACAGCAGTGCAGCGACCTGATCGGCGCGCTGCTGCTGCTGTCGCGCAACGAGCGCGGACAGGGCACCAGCAACGTCGCCCGCGTGGCCGAGCAACTGCTGGATGCGCATCGTGCGCAGCTGGGTGGCAAGCCGCTGGAACTGCTGCTGGAAGGTGAGCGCAACCTGGTGATCGATGCGCCCGAGGCGGCGCTGTCGGTGGCACTGGGCAACCTGATCGGCAATGCCGTGAAGTACTCGCAGGACGGCGAGGTACGCGTGTTCGTCGGCACCAATTCGGTGTCGGTAACCGACAGCGGCCCGGGCCTGAGCGAGGAAGACGCAGCCAAGCTGTTCCAGCGTGGCTACCGTGGCACCCACGCCGGCCATTCGCAGGGCGGCGGCATCGGCCTGTCGATCGTCAGCCGTCTGTGCGATCTGTACGGCTGGCAGGTGAGCGTGCGCCCCGGTGGCCAGCGTGGCGTGATCGCCACCCTGACGTTCTCGCCGAAGCCGCTGTAAGGGCCCGTGCTTTGGTGGGTGCCGACCTTGGTCGGCACGAACCCTGCCGACCTTGCATCGCGCGCTGTGTCGCTTGTGCCACCAAATCATCCTCGCGCGATGATCGGGCCTCAGGCCCAGCGCGACACCACCGTGATCGCTGCCGCGCCCCGCGCGTGTTCCAGCGCACGCATTGGCAAGCCCGCGCCGCACTTGGGAATTTCCTTACAGATCGCCGCGTGCGGCGATGGCCTGATGACCTGGCCGGGGCAGGTGCCTTGGCCGGGATTGGCGTCCTGAAATCAACTGTTAGATGGAAAGCTTCCGATGCCTTGCGCGGCATCGCGGACAATGCACCGTGCTCGCTTCATGGCGGGCGGTGCGTGGGGATTCCCGGGAATCCGCCGGAGTTTCCATCCATCTGGGAGTTGTCCGGTACGCCAACCCGCACCGTCCGCCACCTTGCATCTGCAGGTGGCCTGCCGACTGCGAGGAGTTCCACCGTGTCCAACCGCCCGCTGTTCCCCCAGCTGCACGCCCTGATCGGCGATGCGGCCAACCTGCTGCCTGCCGACGTCGCCGAGCGTGTCGAAGTTCTGCTGGATGACCCCAAGGACCTGCTGCCCGCGCTGCTGGCGCGCATGGATGGCCGCGACGCCGCCGACGGCCAGCCGCTGGACGTGCAGGGGGCCAGCCCGGCGCAGGCAGCCATGATGGCCGGCCTCAGCCGCACGCTTGCCGGTCTGCATACCCTGATCCAGCTGCTGCACGCCGCCGAACTCGCGCGGGAGCAGGGCGGTGCCCGCCAGCAACTCAATCCCGATGTGGTCGACGGCCTGCTGCTCGGCGCCCGCGAACTCGCCCGCTACGCCCGCCTGCAGCTGGAGTAGATCCACGCCACGCGTGGATGCAGAGCGTTTTGTAGAGCCGAGCCGATGCTCGGCTTGATGGTCGCGGCCGAGCATCGGCTCGGCTCTACAGCAGATCCCCAGATCCACGCCATGCGTGGATGCACTTCGGTAGTGCCGGCCGCTGGCCGGCAACCCGGCCTCAACCCCCGGCCAACCCCAGATACCGCGCATGCAGCTGTTCCACCTGCACCTGCAGGTCCTCCGGCTGCCCATCATTGACCACCACGTCATCGGCCAACGCCAACCGCTGCGCGCGGCTGGCTTGGGCAGCAATCATCCGGTCGGCCAGCGCCGCGTCGATACCATCGCGCTGCATCAGCCGGGCGTGCTGCACGACTTCGGGCGCATCCACCAGCAACACCCGGTCCAGCCACGGGTAGGCCTTCCGCCCACCCACCTCGGTCAGCAGCGGAATGGCCGCAATCGCATAGGCGCTGGTGGCCTGCTCGCACTGCTGCTGCATCAGCAGGCGGATGGCCGGGTGGGTGATCGCTTCCAGCGCCGTCCGCTCGGCCGGGTCGGCGAACACGTGAGCGCGCAGGCGGGCCCGGTCAAGGCTGCCGTCGGCCAGCAACATGTCGGCGCCGAAGCGCTCGGCAATGCGGGCCAGGGCGGGGCTGCCGGCGGCCACCACGGCCCGTGCGGCCAGATCGGCGTCGGCCACCACGATCCCCAGCGCCTCGAAGCGCCGGGTCACTTCGCTCTTGCCGGAGGCGATGCCTCCGGTCAGGCCAACTACATAGCGGCTCATGGGGACTCCCCTCAGCGCAGCCCGCTCATCACCAGGTACTGCTCCACCAGCGGCGCACCCCACATGAAGTACAGCCAGCCGGCGATGGCCAGATAGGGGCCAAACGGGATGGGCGTGGCCCGGTCACGACCGCGGCTGTACAGCCAGATCGAGCCGATGATGGCGCCCAGCACCGACGACAACAGGATGATCGGCAGGATGCCCTTCAGCCCGCACCAGGCGCCCAGAGCCGCCAGCAGCTTGAAGTCGCCGTGGCCCATGCCTTCCTTGCCGGTCAGCTGCTTGAACAGCCACCAGACCGTCCACAGCGACAGGTAACCCACCGCCGCACCCACCAGCGCGGGCTTGGCCGGCATGTACAGGTTGTCGATGCTGCCTATCAGCCCCAGCCACATCAGCGGCAGGGTGAGCTGGTCGGGCAGCAGCTGCGTCCGCAGGTCGATGCCGGACAGGGCGATCAGGAAGCAGGTCAGCACGATGGCGCCAAAGCCCTGCCAGCCGAATCCGAACTGCCAGACGCAGGCCAGCACCAGCACCGAGGTCAGCGCCTCCACCAGCGGGTACTGCAGCGAGATCGGCGCCTTGCAGTGACGGCACTTGCCGCCCTGGATGATCCAGCTGAACAGCGGGATGTTCTCGTACCAGCTCAGCTTGTGCTTGCAGTGCGGGCAGTGCGACGGTTCCACCACGATCCCCGGTGGCGGGGGCTCGTAGAAGTCCGGTTCCTCCAGGACTTCGCGCGCATCGCGCTTCCACTGCCACTCCAGCCGCTTGGGCAGCCGCAGGATGACAACGTTCAGGAAACTGCCCAGCAGCAGTCCCAGGGCGGCCGCGGCGGGGTAGCCGAGGCCGGGGTGCTGGTCGAGAAATGCCATTGATACCTTTAGCCGACGACGGCGCCGAGTTTGAAGATGGGGAGGTACATGCCGATGACCATACCGCCCACCACGATGCCAATGAAGATCATGATCATCGGTTCGAGCATGCTACTCAAAGCGTCCACGGCATTGTTGACTTCCTGTTCATAATACTCTGCAACCTTGAACAGCATTGAATCGAGCGCGCCCGCCTCTTCGCCGATGCCGGTCATCTGGATGACCATGTGCGGGAACAGGTTCAGCTGCTTCATGGCCACATTGACCGGATAGCCCACTGATACGTCGTCGCGCATCCGGAGTACGCCTTCCTCATAGACCTTGTTGCCGGTAGCGCCAGCCACGATGCCCAGCGCCTCCACCAGCGGCACGCCGGCCTTGAAGGTCACCGCCGTGGTCCGTGCGAATCGAGCGATCGAGCTGTTATGCATGATCTGGCCGATCACGGGCACCCTCAGGATCAGCCGGTCCATGGTGTGCTGCATCTTGGGTGATCGTTTGTAGGCCATGGTGAACGCCACGACGCCGCCAATCGCCACGATCGCCATCAGCCACCACCACGAAACCATGAAGCGCGAAAGGTTCACGATCATCTGGGTAAATGCCGGCAGGTCTGCGCCGAATCCGCGGAAGACTTCCTCAAACTGCGGTACGACAAAGATCAGCATGATGGCACTGACCAGCAGCGCCACCACCACAACCATGGCCGGATAGAACAGCGCCTTCTTGATCTTGCCCTTCAGCGCTTCGATGTTTTCCTTGTAGGTGGCGACCGTGTCCAGCACCGTTTCCAGTACACCGGCACCCTCACCGGCCCGGACCAGGTTCCGATAGAGTTCGTCGAACTGCACAGGATGCTTGCTGACCGCCTCATATAGCGAGGAGCCGCCCTCGATGTCGGCGCGGATCCCGTCCACCATCTTCTTCATGCGTGGGTTCTTGTGCCCACTGGCAATGATGTCCAGCGCCGAGACGATCGGCACGCCGGACTTCATCATCGTCGCCATCTGACGGCTGAAGAAGGCAATGTCCTTTGGTGAAACCTTGCTGCCGGCTGCTCCGAACAGTGGCTTGGGCTTGGGCTTTACCGTGCCGGGGTTGATGCCCTGGCGCCGCAGTTCCGCCCGCAGCAGATTCGCGTTCTTGGCGACCTGCTCCCCTTTCATCTTCACGCCCCGCTTGTCGGTCCCCTCCCAGACAAACGGTTGCAGCTCCGTGGTGGCGCGGGCCACGGGCTCTTTCTTGATCGCACTGCGACTGACAGACATGTTGGCTCCCCAAGGCCCGCCATCCCCAGGCGGGCATCATGACCGGCGATGGTAGCCGGTTCGGGGCCGTCCGGGGAGTGTGCCAGCGTGACGCTGCGCAGAGTTCTTGACCAGCGGAGACGAAAGGTGACGCGCTGCGTCACATTGCCGCGTCCATCGCAGATTCGGCCGGAGGGGGTTTCCATCCGCGAAATTGCTGCCATCATGGGCAGGGGGAAATCGGGGAGACGCTGCCATGGGAGATTGGCACGTAACCTGCGTTGATCCACCCGCGGGGATGGGTAGCCTGCTCAACCGGCCATTGGCCGGTCGGCCGCCACCCCGACATCAACTACCACTCATCTTGGGGACGTACCACCATGAAGAACCAGAAGGGCTTTACCCTGATCGAACTGATGATCGTCGTTGCGATCATCGCGATCCTGGCTGCCATCGCTATTCCGCAGTACAACGACTACACCGCGCGCGCTCAAATGACTGAGGCCTATACGCTGGCTTCGGGTTTGAAGACGCCCATCGCCGAAGCACTTGCTCAGGACAACAGTAACGCTAGCTGCAAGGAGCCTGACGGTATCGTTGCTAGTGGTAAGTACGTCGCCAGCGTTGCTGCTGCTGGCACCGCAACTAGCTGCGTGATTACCGCGACGATGAAGACCACCGGTGTGAACGAAAAGATTAAGGGTGCAACTGTTAAGCTGACCTACACCCCAGCTGACGGGAAGTGGGATTGCAACAGCAGCGTCAATGCGGCCTTGACTCCGAAGGCGTGCACGGCTGCTGCCGCTGGCGGCGGCACCACCACTCCTCCGTAAGAGCCCTGACTCCTGAGGCTCAGCAGAGCCCCGGCTGCGCCGGGGCTTTTTTTTGGCATGAACCCTGCTTCGCAGGGAGTATCTATCTGCGCGTTGGGGAGCGCCTCCATGAACAAGCATTCGGGTTTCACTCTGATCGAATTGATGATCGTCGTAGCGATCATCGCCATCCTTGCTGCTATCGCTATCCCGCAATACAACGACTATACGGCGCGCAGCCAGCTATCCGAGGCCATTGTGCTGTTGGGTGGCCTGAAGACGCCGGTGGCCGAGCAGTTCGCCAATAGCAACGGTGCGGCATCCTGCGCACTGCCGGATAGCGCAGTCCTGACTGGCAAGTATGTCGACGATATCAAGGCGACAGCAGCGGTTCCTTGCGTCATCACGGCTACGATGAAGGCTGCCGGTGTGAACGACAAAGTGAAGTCCGCCACCGTCACCATCACCTATGCCGCGAATTCCGGCATCTGGGACTGCAAGACCGATGCTCCGGCTGAAGTAGCGCCCAAGGGCTGTCCACACGGTTGATGCCACTGGGCATTTCGCGCAGGCGGTGTGTGGGGTAGGCTGCGCGGGGGAGTAGGAGTACACACATGAACACAGTTGTCACCGCCAACCTTGTCGGCATCACCGGCTTGGCCCGTCGCTTGGTCCAGGACGGTGCCTTGGACGAGGCCTCCGCCCGCGACGCCATGGCCAAGGCGGCGGCGGCTCGCCAGCCGCTGCCGACGTGGTTCGCGCAGAACAAGCTGGTCAGTGCCTCGCAGCTCGCCGCCGCCAATGCAGTCGAGTTCGGCATGCCGCTGTTCGACGTTTCCACGTTCGACGCCAGCCAGAACGCGATGAGCCTGGTCAGCGAGGAGTTGCTGCGCAAGCACAACGTGCTGCCGCTGTTCAAACGCGGCGGCAAGCTGTTCGTGGGTACCAGCAATCCGACCCATGCGCTGGACGAGATCAAGTTCCACACCAATCTGGTGGTGGAGCCGATTCTGGTTGATGAGGACCAGATCCGCCGCACGCTTGAGCAGTGGCACGCCAGCCACGATGCCATCGGAAACGCACTGGGTGGCGATGACGAGGGCATGGGCAACCTGGATGTCGCAGCCGGTGACGAAGATCTCGGCGCCAGCAGCGGCGACTCCGGCATCGACGCCAAGGGCGACGACACCCCGGTGGTGAAGTTCGTCAACAAGGTGCTGGTCGATGCGATCCGCAAGGGCGCTTCGGACATCCACTTCGAACCGTACGAAGACGATTACCGCGTGCGCCTGCGCATCGACGGCCTGCTGAAGATGGTGGCGCGTGCGCCGGTGAAGTTGAACCAGCGCATCGCTGCGCGCCTGAAGGTGATGGCGCAGCTGGATATCGCCGAGAAGCGCGTGCCGCAGGACGGACGCATCAAGCTGAACCTGTCCAAGACCAAGCAGATCGACTTCCGCGTGAGCACGCTGCCGACCCTGTTCGGTGAAAAGGTGGTGCTGCGTATCCTCGATGGTAGCGCGGCCAAGCTGGGCATCGACAAGCTGGGCTACGAACCGGACCAGCAGAAGCTGTTCCACGACGCCATCCACAAGCCGTACGGCATGGTGCTGGTGACCGGCCCGACCGGTTCGGGCAAGACCGTGTCGCTGTATACCGCGCTGGGCATCCTCAACGACGAGACGCGCAACATTTCCACCGCCGAAGACCCGGTGGAAATCCGCCTGCCCGGTGTGAACCAGGTGCAGCAGAACAACAAGCGCGGCATGACCTTCGCTGCGGCGCTGCGCTCGTTCCTGCGACAGGATCCGGACATCATCATGGTCGGCGAAATCCGCGACCTGGAGACGGCGGAGATTGCGATCAAGGCGGCGCAGACCGGCCACATGGTGCTGTCCACGCTGCATACCAACGATGCGCCGCAGACCATCGCGCGCCTGATGAACATGGGTATCGCCCCGTACAACATCACCAGCTCGGTGACGCTGGTGATCGCGCAGCGCCTGGCACGCCGGTTGTGCGGCAACTGCAAGCGTCCGGCCAACCTGCCGGAGCATGCGCTGCTGGCCGAGGGCTTCACCCAGGCGCAGCTGGATGCGGGCATCCAGTTGTACGAGGCGGTGGGCTGCGATGAGTGCACCGAGGGCTACAAGGGCCGAACCGGTATCTACCAGGTGATGCCGATGACCGATGAGATCGCCACCATCGTGCTGGCCGGTGGCAACGCACTGCAGATTGCCGAGGCGGCGCAGCAGATCGGGGTGAATGACCTGCGGCAGTCGGCGTTGAAGAAGGCGGCCGCGGGTGTGACCAGCCTGGCCGAGATCAATCGCGTTACCAAGGATTGAGGTAGAGCCGAGCCTATGCTCGGCTGATGGCCCGAAGAGCAGCCGAGCGTGGGCTCGGCTCTACAGTAGATCCACGCCATGCGTGGATGGCGCGGTCCCGACCACCGCACAGCCGAGCATGGGCTCGGCTCTACTCCATCCCCAGCTTCTTCAGCTTGTAGCGCAGCGCGCGGAAGGTAATCCCCAGCTGCGCGGCGGTGCGGGTCTTGTTCCAGCGGTTCTCTTCCAGCGCGCGCTGGATGGCGCTGCGCTCCAGCTGCTCGATGTACGAGGGCAGGGCGGCACTGCCGGGCTGCAGGTCCACCACGGCTTCCGCGTGCGCTGCGCTGCCGGGCGTGCGCGGGGCATGCTGCGGCAGGCGCAGGTCGTCGGCACCGATGCGGTCTTCTTCGGCCAGTGCCAGCGCGCGTTCCAGAATGTTCTCCAGCTCGCGCACATTGCCCGGGAACGCATAGTGGTCCAGCGCCTCCAGCGCCGACGGCGCCAGCAGCGGGGTGGCACGGCCGTGGCTGCGGGCCAGCCGCGCCAGTACGGCGGCTGCCAGTTCCGGCAGGTCCTGTCGGCGCTCGCGCAGCGGCGGCACCTTCAGTTCGATCACGTTGATGCGGTAATACAGGTCGTGGCGGAAGCGCCCGTCCTCGACCAGTTCGGCCAGGTCCTTGTGGGTGGCCGAGAGGATGCGCACGTCCACCGGCTCCTCGGTGGCAGCACCGACCGCGCGCACTGATTTTTCCTGGATCGCGCGTAGCAGCTTCACCTGCATCTGCAGCGGCAGCTCGGCCACTTCGTCGAGGAACAGGGTGCCGCCATGCGCGGCCTGGAACAGCCCGGGCTTGTCGGCGTGGGCGCCGCTGAAGCTGCCCTTGCGGTGGCCGAAGAATTCGCTCTCCATCAGCTCGCCGGGAATGGCGCCGCAGTTGACCGGCACGAACGGGCCGGCCGCACGCGCGCCCTGAGCGTGGATGGTGCGAGCGACCAGTTCCTTGCCAACCCCGGATTCACCGAGGATGTAGACCGGTGCCTGGCTGCGCGCGACCTTGCCGATGGTGGTGCGCAACACGTCCATGGCCGGCGAAGCGCCCAGCAGGCGTGCAGCCTGTTCGGTGGCGGGGCCGGGCGCAGGGCGTTCGGTGTTATTGAGTTCCAGCGCGTGCTTGACCAGGCCACGCAGCACCGAGATGTCCACCGGCTTGCTGACGAAGTCGAAGGCGCCGGCTTTCAGCGCTTCCACGGCCAGGTCCATGCTGCCGAACGCAGTGATCATCGCCACCGGCGTGCGCGGGTAGTGCTGGGCGATCTCGCTGACCAGCTCGATGCCGTTGCCATCCGGAAGGCGCATGTCGGTGATGCACAGGTCGTACGGATTGCTGGCCAGCAGCTCGCGTGCTTCGGCCAGGTTGGCGGCGGTACTGATGCGCAGCCCCATGCGGCCGAGGGTCAGTACCAGCAGTTCGCGGATGTCGCGTTCATCGTCGACGACGAGGGCGCTGCGGGTTTCGTTCATGGGCGTGAAAGATAAACGAGGGGGCTGGAAGCGACAAATGTTTGACGCACAGAATGGGAATCAGGTGGGCAACAGCGTGTGCGGGCCGGGCAGCACCAGGCGGAAGCAGGAGCCGCCTGCCGGCACCGGGATGTAGTCGAGCCGTGCCTGGTTGGCGCGGCACAACTCGCGGGCGATATACAGGCCCAGGCCGGTGCCGTGCTCGGAGGTGGTGAAGAACGGACGGAACAGCTGTGCGGCTACGCTCTCGGGAATGCCGGGGCCGCGGTCCATCACGTCGATCACCGCGCTGCGCTCGTGCTGTGCCACGCGCAGGCGCACCCGCGCCGGCTGCTGGCCGATGCGGCCGTACTTCAATGCGTTATGTACCAGCACGGTGAGCACCTGGTACAGGTGCTTGGTATCGACCTGCGCCATCACCGCCGTGTCGCTGATGATCGGTTCGATGCTGTCGGTTTCCAGCGTCTGGCCCTGCTTGTACTCCAGCACGAAGCGGCGCACGAAGGCGACCAGGTCGACGTTCTCGGGCGTGGCGCGTTCGCGCCGTGCCAGCCCCAGCACGCTCTCGACGATGCCGTTGGTGCGTTGGCACTGCTGGCGGATGATCTGCAGCAGGCGGCGGTCACTCTCGTTGAAACCGGTGCCTTCCTCGAGCAGCTGCACGGCGTAGTTGATCGCCGCCAGCGGGTTGCGGATTTCATGGGCGAGGCTGGCCGAGAAGCGGCCCATTGCCGACAGGGTGAGCGATTCGGCGCGCCGGGAGACCACGCTGGAATCGTCCAGGAACACCAGGGCCAGCTCGCTGCCGGCCAGCAGGCGGGCGAAGCGCGGTTGCACTTCCGGCTGGTCGGGGTTGAGCTGCAGCGGCAGTTCGTCCTGCGCCCAGCCGTTGCGCCAGCGCTGCAGGCGGCGCGCCAGTTCCGGCGCGGCGCTGGCCAGATCCAGGCGTCCTGTCTCACCGATGCCGTCGTTGTCACCGAGCAGCATCGAGGCCGCTTCATTGGCCAGGGTGATGCGGTTGTCGGCGTCCACCACCAGCACGCCGGTGCGCATGCGGCGGATGATCAGTTCGTTGATCTGGAACAGGTTGGCCACTTCGTCGCCGCGCTGGTTGGCCAGCTGCTGGTTGCGGCGCGCGCGGTTGCCCACCTGGTAGCTGATGAAGGCCAGCGCCAGGTAGCTGGTGGCGAACATGGCCAGCTCGGCCAGCGTGCGGGTGGGGTCGCCGCCTTCGAGCACCTTCCAGAGGTATTCGGTACCGGTGGCCAGGCTGGCGACGATTGCCAGGCCCAGGCCCCAGCTCAATGGCAGCAGGGTGGCGGCAGCGGCGATGTTGAACAGCAGCGACATCGAGATACCGGCGCTGGCACCGGGCAGGGCATGTGCCAGCAGGGTGGCGGCGATGATGTCCACCAGCACGCTGCTGACCACGATCGGGCGCAGCCAGCGTTCGTTGCGGCCGATCGCCAGGGCCAGCAGCGACAGCAGCAGATAGATGGCCGCGACGGTATCGGCCAGGCGCGGGTGATGGGCCTCGCCGACCATGCCGGACAGGGGGCTGTAGAGCAGGCCGGCGATGACCGCGGCGATCAGCACCCGGTACAGCGCGAAGAAGTACAGCTCACGCCGCGGAATCGATTCGATGCGGTCGATCAATGAAGCACTGGGTGACACGCCGGAACTCCCCTTCTGGCTGCCTGGGTCTGGAATCTGCGGCGGTCCTGCCTGGCATCCCCTGAAGCCGGGCGGGTACGTCGCTTCTCTGTGGCCTGCGGTGGAAGCAGCCGGGCAGGCCCGCCACTACACACCTTGGTTGACCAGTATAGGGCCCCCGGCAGGGCGCCGCCGGAGCCGCCCGGATCGCGCATTTGGCCCGCCGTGGATACCGGTGGCCAACGGCGGCCCGGGCGCAACTGCCTGAATGGCGGTGGAAATCTGGCCGGGTCTGGCGTTTTGTACAGACTTCTTTGCGCCCCGGCGCTGGCTCGGCCACAATAGTGGGCCCGCCGCGGTCCATGCCGGCGCCCCGCCGGGGCCCTGAGGAATTGCGTGCGGTCGTTCCTATTCCCACGGTGACGCATGAATTTCCACGAATACCAGTCAAAACAACTGCTTGCCGAGTACGGCATCCCGGTCCCGGCCGGCAAGGTCGCTGCGACCCCGGACGAAGCGGTTGCCGCTGCCAACTCCCTGGGCCAGGGCCCCTGGATGGTCAAGGCGCAGATCCACGCTGGCGGCCGCGGCAAGGCTGGCGGCGTCAAGTTCTGCAAGACCACCGACGACGTGAAGGCCGCTGCGGCCAAGATGCTCGGCACCAAGATGGCCACCTACCAGACCGCAGGCGTTGAACTGCCGGTCAACCTGGTGCTGGTGACCACCGCCGGCGAGATCGTCAAGGAACTGTACCTGTCGGTGCTGGTCGACCGTGGCACCAAGACCATCACCTACATCGCCTCTTCGGAAGGCGGCGTGGAAATCGAGCAGGTCGCTGCTGAAACCCCGGAGCTGATCCACTCGCTGAACGTCGACTTCGTCGAAGGCGTGCAGGGTTACCACGGCCGTGATTTCGGCTTCAAGCTGGGCCTGACCGCCAAGCAGGCCGGCCAGTTCGCCAGCATCATGGTGAACCTGTACCGCCTGTTCAACGAAAAGGACCTGGCCCTGGTTGAAATCAACCCGCTGGCCATCCTGGACGACGGCAACCTGTACGCCCTGGACGGCAAGTTCGACAGCGACGACAACGCCGCGTTCCGCCAGAAGGCCCTGGTCGCCATGCGCGACAAGACCCAGGAAGATCCGACCGAAGTGATCGCTTCGGAGCTGGACATCAACTACGTCACCATGGACGGCAACATCGGCTGCATGGTGAACGGCGCCGGCCTGGCCATGGCCACCATGGACGTCATCAAGCTCAACGGCGGCGAGCCGGCGAACTTCCTGGACGTGGGCGGCGGTGCCAACAAGCAGCGCGTCATCGAAGCGTTCAAGCTGATCCTGTCCTCGGACAAGGTTGAAGGCATCTTCGTCAACATCTTCGGCGGCATCGTCCGCTGCGACATGATTGCCGAAGGCATCATCGCCGCCGTGAAGGAAGTGGGCGTCAAGGTTCCGGTCGTGGTGCGCCTGGAAGGCACCAACGTGGAAGAAGGCAAGCAGCTGCTGCGTGACAGCGGCATGGCCATCATCCCGGCTGACAACATCAACGATGGCGCCAAGAAGATCGTTGAAGCTGTCAAGAACGCTGCCTGATTCGACACCAAGGAATTCCCATGTCTGTTTTGATTAACAAGAACACCAAGGTGATCGTGCAGGGCTTCACCGGCCAGCAGGGCACCTTCCACGCCACTCAGATGATCGAGTACGGCACCCAGGTTGTTGGCGGCGTGACCCCGGGCAAGGGTGGCACCACCCATATCGACCTGCCGGTCTTCAACACCGTTGCCGACGCCGTGCAGAGCACCGGCGCCAACGCTTCGGTCATCTACGTGCCGCCGCCGTACGCGGCCGACGCGATCCTGGAAGCCGCTGCTGCCGGCATCAAGGTCATCGTCTGCATCACCGAAGGCATCCCGGTGCTGGACATGCTGCGCGTCAAGAATGTGCTGACCCGTTCGCATCCGGACACCGTGCTGATCGGGCCGAACTGCCCGGGCGTCATCACCCCGGGTGAGTGCAAGATCGGCATCATGCCGGGCCACATCCACCAGCCGGGCAAGATCGGCATCGTGTCGCGTTCGGGCACCCTGACCTATGAAGCGGTCAAGCAGACCACCGAAGTCGGCCTGGGCCAGTCCACCTGCATCGGCATCGGTGGTGACCCGATCAACGGCCTGAACTTCGTCGACTGCCTGAAGCTGTTCAACGAAGACCCGCAGACCGAAGGCATCATCATGGTTGGCGAAATCGGCGGTGACGCCGAAGAAGCCGGCGCCGAGTACATCAAGAACCACGTGAAGAAGCCGGTCGTCGGTTTCATCGCCGGTGCGTCGGCTCCGGCCGGCAAGCGCATGGGCCACGCCGGTGCGATCGCCTCGGGCGGCAAGGGCACGGCCGAAGGCAAGTTCGCCGCCATGGAAGCTGCCGGTGTCGTCACCGTCCGCTCGCCGGGCGACCTGGGCGCTGCCATCGCCAAGCTGGTGAAATAAGAACGACTGCCTCTGGCAGCCGATTCTGTAGAGCCGAGCCCACGCTCGGCTTGCTTTGGAAAAGCCGCCCTCGGGCGGCTTTTCTGCGTCTGGCGGCCGCCTGGTCGGCCCATCCACGCATGGCGTGGATCTACTGAGCCAGGGCTGTCCACGCAGTGAGCGCGCCCGGCGCGCGCATGGCGCAGCGCTACAATGGCGGCATTGCAACCACAGGCTGGATTCCCATGGCTTCGATCCGCATCGCGATGGCGCAGTTCGACTTCCCGGTCGGCGATGTCGCCGGCAACACCGAGCGCATCATCGAGATGATCGGCCAGGCGCGCGACGAGTACGGCGCCGAGCTGGTGATGTTCCCCGAGCTGGCGGTGAGCGGTTACCCGCCGGAGGACCTGCTGCTGCGCCCGGGCTTCCTGTACGAGTGCGAGCAGGCGATGACCCGCATCGCTGCCGCCTGCCGCGGCATCACCGCGGTGGTCGGCTGGCCGCAGGCGGCGGGCGCGGTGGTCTACAACGCTGCCAGCGTGCTGCGCGATGGCCTGGTGGAGCAGACCTACCGCAAGCGCGAGCTGCCGAACTACGCGGTGTTCGACGAGCGCCGCTACTTCGATGTCGATCCGGATGGCGGCAGCTGCGTGTTCGAGGTCAACGGTGTGCCGATCGGCCTGCTGATCTGCGAGGACCTGTGGTTCGCCGAGCCGTTGGCCGACACCGTGCGCGCCGGCGCGCAGCTGGTGGTGGTGCCGAATGCGTCGCCGTACGAGCGGGGCAAGCATGCCCAGCGCGATGCGGTGCTGGCCGCGCGCACCCGTGAGAGCGGGGCGGCGATCGCCTACCTCAATGTGGTCGGTGGCCAGGACGCGCTGGTGTTCGATGGCGCCTCGGTTGTGGCCGATGGCGACGGTACCGTGCACCCGGCCGCCGCCGCCTTCGTCGACCAGTGGCTGGTGGTGGAGTACGACGGTGAAACCCGCCGCTTCATGCCGCATGTGTGGATGGACGATGGCGACGAGAGCATGGACGCGCTGGCCTGGCGTGCCGTGACCCGTGGCATCCAGGACTACTGCCGCAAGAACGGCTTCAAGAAGGTGTGGCTGGGCCTGTCCGGTGGCATCGATTCGGCACTGGTGCTGGCCATGGCCGTGGACGCGATGGGCGCCGAGAACGTCACCGCCGTGCGGTTGCCTTCGCGCTATACCGCAGGCCTGTCCAATGACCTGGCCGCCGAGCAGTGCCAGGCACTGGGCGTGAAGCTGGAGGCGGTGTCGATCGAGCCGGCGTTCAAGGGCCTGATGGAATCGCTGGCGCCGATGTTCGAGGGCACCACGCCGGACGTGACCGAAGAGAATCTGCAGTCGCGCAGCCGTGGCGTGATCCTGATGGCGCTGGCCAACAAGTTCGGCGGCCTGCTGCTGACCACCGGCAACAAGAGCGAGTACGCGGTCGGTTACGCCACCATCTACGGCGACATGTGCGGTGGCTATGCGCCGTTGAAGGACCTCTACAAGACCGAGGTGTTCGGGCTGTCCAAGTGGCGCAACACCGTGGGCGGCGCACCGGTGATCCCGCCAGCGGTGATCAGCCGCCCGCCGTCGGCCGAACTGCGCGAGAACCAGCTGGACCAGGATTCGCTGCCGGCCTATGACGTGCTGGACGGCATCCTGTACCGCTATATCGACCAGGAGCAGTCGCGCACGGAGATCGTGGCGGCCGGTTACGACGCGACCGTGGTCGACCGTGTGCTTCGCCTGGTGCGCATCAGCGAGTGGAAGCGGCATCAGGCCGCGCCCGGGCCGAAGGTCTCGCGCCGGGCGTTCGGCCGTGAGCGTCGTTACCCGATCAGCAACGGCTACAAGGGCTGAGGCCCGGTCCAGCAGACGACAGGGAGTGCCGGCCGATGGCCGGCAACCCGTTGGCCCTCTCCGGTGGGTGCGGACCCTGGTCCGCACGATGGTCGAAGATCATCCACGCATGGCGTGGATCTACCGGGCTTCGTCGAGCAGCTGTTCGAGGCCGGCGGTTTCCGCAGTGTCGCTGAAGTGGCCGCCCTCAAGCCGTGCACGCACAAATGCCAGGCCATCCGCCGCCGCCGCATCCAGCGTGCCGCGGTGGTCGACCGGGTAGCGGCGGAACGCGACCGGCTCGCCTCGCAGGGCCAGGCCTGCGGCGTACAGCAGCGTGGTCAGATAGGGCACATCGCGGTCCGCGCTGCCATGGCCCAGCATCAGTGGTTGGCTGAAGCCGCGGCGCGGTACGCCGAGATAGTCGTACAGCACCGCCCAGATGCCCGGCACGCTGGTCAGCGGTGCAGTGAACATGCTGCCGGTATCCGCACCGTCCAGGGTGGCGGCCAGTTCGCCCAGGCACTGCTCACGTGCCGCTGCCACGCGGGCGCGGCCGGTGTCGCTGAGGACGCGGTCGATCTGCGGCGCGACCTGCAGCAGGCCGTCGAGCAGATACGCGTGATACGCGTTGACTGCACCGGGATTGGGGCTGCGGTTGTCCGGTTTCATCACCAGCGCGGTCAACTCCACTGCCGTGGGCGTACCGGTGGTGAAGCTGCCACGGTAGTGCAACGCCGGCCCTCCATGGGTGGGGGCGATGTGGCCTGCCGTGAGCGCGGCGGCACCACCCTGCGAATGGCCGACCGATACCCAGCGCGGCGACAGCGCGTTGCCCAGGTACTGGCGGCTGGCTTTGACGAGGTCGATGGCGTTGCGCGCGGCAGTGCGCACATGCAGATAGGCATGGTCACCTGGACTGCCAAGGCCCTGGTAGTCCGCAGCGACCACCGCATAGCCCTGCGCCAGGAATTGATCGAGGAAGCGCCCGTCGCGTTGGGGTTGGTAGGGGCCGGACACCGAGGGCGCACAGCGATCTGCGATGCCCTGGGTGCCATGTGCCCAGGACACCACCGGCCAGCCGCCTGCAGGCGCCGCGCCGGCGGGTAGGTACAGCAGGCCGGTGCCTTCGGCCAGCTGGCCGCGATGATCCGGGGTGCGGTAGTGCAGCTTGTAGGCCTGCACGGCCTTGGACGGCACCCATGACGCGCGATAGGGGGCAGCAGACAGCAGGTCGCCCGGTGCAACCGGTGCGGCGGCCAGGGGGCCCGGGGACAGCGCCAGCAGGGCAGTGGCGAGGAGGCCGGCGAGATGGCGGAAACGGCGGGGTAGTGGGGTCATGAGGCGCTCCTTCACGGCCGGGATGGCCGTTGCGCCGCAGTGTGGAGGGGCTCGCCCGCGCCGATTGGGACCGGCGTCGCATCCGCCGGGGATTCGTAGAATTCCTAGTGTCGTGGTCCATGGGCGCACGAACCCTCCACGCATGGCGTGGATAACCGACAAAGAAAAGGCCCCTTGCGGGGCCTTTTTCTTATTTCTTTTCCAGTCGCGCGTTGCGCTGGCCGGTGCTGGCGGACTTCTCGCCAGCGAACGGGTTCAGCTTGCGGATCATCCACGGGTACTTCGGCCACTTGCCTTCCAGCCACGGGTGGTCCGGCTGGTTCAGCTGCAGGACGCGGCGGGCGTCGTCGGCCAGGGTCTTGTTGCCCAGGTGGGTGTAGGAATCGGCCAGGACGGCGACGGCGTCGTACTGGAACGCGCTCTGCGGGTAGGTTTCCAGCAGGTAGTTGGCGCGGCCGGCGGCCGAGACCCAGGCGCCGCGGCGCATGTAGTACAGGGCGTTGTCGAGCTCGTGCTGGGCGAACACGTCACGCAGCTCCAGCATGCGCTGGCGCGCATCGGCGGCGTACCGGCTGTTCGGGTAGCGGTCCACCACGATGTTGAAGTCCGAATACGCCTGGTGCGGGGTGGACAGATCGCGGCGGCTGGCATCCAGTGACCATACGCGACGAAGGAAAACCGTACTGCGATTGGAGTTGGCCAGGCCGCGCAGGTAGTACAGGTACGCGATGTTGCGATGGGTCGGGTAGGTACGGATGAAGCGGTCGATGCTGGACACCGCGTCATCGTGCTTGCCGGCCTTGTACTGGGCGTAGGCGGTCTCGATCATCGCCTGCTCGGTGTATGGGCCGTACGGATACTGGGCCACCAGGCGGCGGAAGCTGGCTTCGGCGCCGCTCCAGTTGCCACCCTGCATCAGCTTGTGGCTCTTCTCGTACAACTGTTCGACCGGCGTCCCTTCATCGGGGCGATCGCCCTTCTTGGCACCACGGTGGCAGCCGGTGGCGGCGATGACCAGCACCAGCAGCAGGGCGGTGAGGCGGACGGGCGCGGAGAGCATGGCGGAGCGTCGGATCATGGGGTCGAGGCGGGACGCGGCTGGAATACGAAGGGTCGATGATAGCCTAGTGTCCTGTCCAGCGACTGAAACCGGCCGCCGGGACCCCAAAATTTCAAAGAATGCCCCCTGCCATGTCTGAACAACCCTCTGAATCGGCCCGCCAGGCCATCGTCCCCGACACCGCTGCCGGCCGCCGTTTCGACGCCGTCGTGGCCGAACTGTTCCCCGAATACTCGCGGTCGCGCCTGACCGAGTGGATCAAGGCCGGCGAGGTCCTGCTGGACGGCGCCCAGGTGCGCCCGCGCGATCCGCTGCGCGGCGGCGAGGTGGTGACCCTCAACGTGGTGCTGGAAACCCAGACCGACGCCCAGCCGGAGGACATCCCGCTGGACGTGCTGTTCGAGGACGAGCACCTGCTGGTGATCAACAAGCCGGTGGGCCTGGTGGTGCACCCGGGCGCCGGCAACCACAGCGGCACCCTGGTCAACGCCCTGCTGTTCCGCGACCCGTCAGTGGCGGTACTGCCGCGCGCGGGCATCGTGCACCGCCTGGACAAGGACACCAGCGGCGTGATGGTGGTGGCCAAGACCCTGGAAGCGCAGACCGCGCTGGTCGAGCAGTTGGCCGCACGCGACGTGCACCGCCAGTACCTGGCCATCGTGATGGGCGCGCTGGTGGCCGGCGGTACCGCTGATGCCCCGATCGACCGCCACCCGCGCGACCGCCTGAAGATGGCCGTGCGCGAGGACGGCAAGGAGGCGATCACCCATTACCGCCTGCGCGAGCGCTTCCGTGCGCACACCGCGCTGGAGTGCCGCCTGGAAACCGGCCGTACCCACCAGATCCGCGTGCACATGGCGCACGTGCGCCATCCGATCATCGGCGACCCGCTGTACGGCGGTGCATTGAAGCTGCCCAAGGGCGCCAGCGACGAGCTGGCGGCCGCGCTGCGCGGCTTCAAGCGCCAGGCCCTGCACGCCGAGACGCTGGAGTTCACGCACCCGATCACCGGTGAGCCGGTGCGCAACACCGCGCCGGTGCCGGACGACATGCTGCACCTGATGAAGGTGCTGCGCGAAGACAGCGAAGCCTTCGCCGCGCGCGAGCGGGACCGCTGGTGATGGCTGCCGCGCTGCCCTTGCTGCAGGCGGACTGGCCGGCGCCTCCGGGCATCCATGCGCTGACCACGCGCCGGCACGGTGCGGGCATTTCGCCGGCGCCGTTCGCGCAGTTCAACCTGGGCAACCGGCACGCGGCCGATGGTGATACCCCCGCCAATGTGGAGCACAACCGCCAGCTGCTGCAGCAGGGGTTGGCGCTGCCGTCGGCCCCGCACTGGCTGCGCCAGGTGCACAGCAGCACCGTGCTGCGCTTCAGCGCGCCGCCGGTGCCCGGCGCCAGCGAACCGGTGGCCGATGCCGCGGTGACCTCGGTGCCGGGCGTGGTGCTGGCGATCCTGACCGCCGACTGCCTGCCGGTGGTGTTCGCCGCCGCCGATGGAAGTGAGGTGGGCGCGGCCCACGCAGGCTGGCGTGGCCTGGCCGACGGCATGCTGGAGGCCACGGTGGCCGCCATGCAGACGCCGCCGGCGCAGCTGCGGGCCTGGCTGGGCCCGGCCGCCGGACCGGCCGACTACGAGATCGGCGAGGAGGTCTACCACGCCTTCGTCGGCCATGATCCGGCCGCCGAAGCGGCGTTCGTGGCGACGCGCTCCGGTCACTGGAAGGTGGACCTGTTCGCGCTGGCCCGCCAGCGCCTGCAGGCGGCGGGCATGGACCCGGCGCAGGTGCATGGCGGAACGGTGTCGACCATGGCCGATCCGGACCTGTATTCGCACCGGCGCGACCGTCGTACCGGACGCATGGCGACCCTGGCCTGGATCGCGCGCTGACCCCGCCGCTGTTCGCGCGTGTGCTGGGGCCGGCCTTCGCCACGCTGGCAGGACCGGTGCAGGCGCTGCATGCCGCGCCGTTGCCCTGCCGCTACGTTGGGCAGGCGCGGATCGAGCGGGGACGGCACTGGCTGGTGCCGCTGCTGGCTGCGTTGGCGCGGTTGCCGAAGGACGGTGAAGCGCTGCCGACCGAAGTGGCGTTCAGTGCACACGGGCAGGGCGAGCAGTGGGCGCGGCGTTTTGGCCGCTGGCCGATGGTGTCGCGGCTGTGGGCGCATGAGGGATACCTGCGCGAGCAGTTGGGCGCGGTGCGCTTCGAATTTCATCTGCAGGCCCGCGAAGGTGGCATCGACTGGTCTGTGCGGCGGGTCTGGGCCTTCGGGCTGCTGCCGCTGCCGAGGCGCTGGTTTGGTGGCGTGCGTTGCCGCGAAGCCTGGCAGGGTGAGCGCTACACTTTCCTGGTCGATGTGACGCTGCCCTGGGTGGGAGCTCTGATCCGCTATGAAGGCTGGCTCGAACCGCAGTGAGGCCGCCGCCGAGGTTGGCAGCGCGGTGATCGTATTCGATGGCGTATGCGCGCTGTGCAACCGCTGGGTGCGCTTCCTGCTGCGCTTCGACCGCAGGGGGCGCTATCGCTTTGCGGCGATGCAGGGCGCACAGGGTAGCGCGATGCTGCGCGCGCACGGGCTGGACCCGCAGGACCCGATGTCGTTCCTGCTGCTGGACGCGCAGGGCGCCTGGACCGATACCGATGCGATCCTGCGCGTGCTGGCGGGGCTGGGCGGCGCCTGGCGTTTGAGCGGCGTGCTGCGGGCAGTGCCGCGCGGCTGGCGTGATGCCGCGTATCGCGCGCTGGCACGCAACCGTTACCGCTGGTTCGGGCGGCATGACGCCTGTTACCTGCCCGCACCGGAGCAGGCCGCGCGGTTCCTGGATTGATCGCCTGTCTTCTGTAGAGTCGAGCCATGCTCGACTTGCTTTTTCTCCTGCCAGTAGCAGTCGAGCATGGCTCGACTCTACAAAACGCAGCCGAGCATGGCTCGGCTCTACAGGAACGCGTGCTTCAGCCTTCCAGCGCGTCGAGGTAGCTGCGGCGCCAGTGGTTGATGTCGTAGGTGCGCAGGTGATCCATCATCGCGTGCCAGCGCTCCTTGCGCCTGCTCAGCGACATCGTCGCTGCCGTGGCGATGGCGTCGGCCACGCCGTCCAGATCATGTGGGTTCACCAGCAGCGCCTGCTTCAGTTCGTCGGCAGCGCCGGCCAGCAGTGACAGCACCAGCACGCCGGGATCCTCCGGGTCCTGCGAGGCCACGTACTCCTTGGCCACCAGGTTCATGCCGTCGCGCAGCGGCGTGACCAGGCCGACCGCCGCCGCCCGGTAGAAGCCGGTGAGGGTGGCATGGGTGAAGTTCTGGTTGACGTAGCGCAGCGGCGTCCAGTCCGGCTCGGCGTGGCCACCGTTGATGTGGCCGGCGATCTGTTCCAGCTGGCTGCGCAACTGCCGGTACTCGGTGACATCGCCGCGCGAGACCGGCGCGATCTGCAGGTAGGTCAGCGAGCCGCGCTGGTCGGGGTGGCGCTCAAGATAGCGCTCGAAGCCGAGGAAGCGCTCGGGCAGGCCCTTGGAGTAGTCCAGGCGATCTACGCCGATCGCCAGCTGGCGGTCACGCAGGCTGTTGCGCAGATTCTTCACCGCGGCCTTGGTGGCGGCGGTGCCGGCCTGGCGTGCGATCAGCTCGGTGTCGATGCCGATCGGGAAAGCCGCCGCACGGAAGCGGCGCCCGCCCGGTGCTTCCAGCTCGCCGTTGTCGAGTACGCGGCCACCACCGAACAGGCGCAGGTAGGTCTGGAAACGATCGGCGTCGCGCTGGGTCTGGAAGCCGACCAGATCGTAGGCGTACAGCGCGGAGAACAGTCGCAGGTGGTCGGGCATCGCCTGCAGCAGGTCGGCCGACGGCATCGGGATGTGCAGGAAAAAGCCGATGCGGCAGCCGATGCCGCGCTCGCGCAGCAGTGCGCCGAGCGGGATCAGGTGGTAGTCGTGGATCCAGACGATGTCATCCTCTCGCAGCAATGGCGCGAGCTTGTCGGCGAACAGCGCATTGACCTTGTGGTAGGTCTCGCGGGTGCCGCGGTCGTAGTCGACCAGGTCCAGCCGGAAGTGCAGCAGTGGCCACAGCGTGCGGTTGGCGAAACCATTGTAGTAGCCATCGACTTCGCGCTTGCTCAGGTCCATGGTGACGTAGTCGATGTCACCGTCCTTCTGCCGGTGCAGCGTGCCGCTGCCTTCCTTTACGGTCTTGCCGCTCCAGCCGAACCACAGGCCGCCGCGCTCCTTCAGGGCGGCCAGCAGGCCGACCGCCAGGCCGCCTGCGCGGTTCTCGCCGGGCACGGCCACACGATTTGATACCACGACCAGGCGACTCACGATGCCTCCTGCCAGGACCGCGACAGGCGCATCGCGGCGGTGATCAGGCCGACGTGCGAATAGGTCTGCGGGAAATTGCCCCAGGCCTCGCCGCTGTCGAAGGCCAGATCCTCCGACAGCAGGCCCAGGTGGTTGCGCTGCTTCAGCAGCAGCTCGAACATCTCGCGTGCTTCGTCCATGCGCCCGATCGCCGCCAGCGCATCGATGTACCAGAAGGTGCAGATGGTGAAGCTGGTTTCAGGCTCGCCGAAGTCATCCGGTGCGACATAGCGGTACAGCGAATTGCCATGCTTGAGGTCGCGGCCGATGGCATCGACGGTGGCGATGAAGCGCGCGTCCATCGCGTCGATGAAGCCGATGTCGGCCAGCAGCAGCAGCGAGGCATCCAGCCGATGGCCACCGAAGGTATCGGTGAAGTGGCCCAGCTCTTCGCTCCAGGACTCGGCCATGATGCGCGCGTGGATGGTGTCGGCGCGCTCGCGCCAGTAGCGCGCGCGGTCATCACGCTTCAGGCGCACGGCGATCTTGCACAGGCGGTCGCACGCCGCCCAGCACATCGCGCTGGTGTAGGTGTGCACTTCGGTGCGGCCGCGGAATTCCCACAGGCCGGCATCGGGTACGTCGTGCAGGGCGAATGCCTGTTCGCCCAAGGGTTCCAGGCGGGCGAAGGTGTGCGCATCACCCGGGTCCTGCAGGCGCCGGTCGAAGAACAGCTGCGTGGAGGCCAGCACCACGCTGCCGTACACATCGTGCTGGCGCTGCACCCAGGCCAGGTTGCCGCGGCGCACCGGTCCCATGCCACGGTAGCCGGACAGGCTGGGCACTTCGTCTTCATCCAGTTTGGCCTCGAAGCCGATGCCATACAGAGGCTGCAGCGTGCCGTCGGTGGTGGCCAGGTTGAAGATGTAGCCGAGGAACTGTTCCATCGTGCGCGTTGCGCCGAGGCGGTTCAGCGCACGCACCACGAACGCCGCATCGCGCAGCCAGCAGTAGCGGTAGTCCCAGTTGCGCACGCTGCCGGGGGCTTCTGGAATGGAGGTGGTCATTGCCGCGATGATCGCGCCGCTGTCCTCGTACTGGCACAGCTTCAGGGTGATCGCACTGCGGATCACTGCATCCTGCCATTCCAGCGGAATGGACAGGTAGCGCACCCACTCACGCCAGTAATCGCGGGTGCGCTGGAAGGCTTCCTGCACATAGCCGCTGATGGAGCGGTTGAGCGATTCGTCCACGCCCAGGATCAGGTGGATGGGATGGTTGAGTACGAACGGCAGGCCGTCGCGCACGAAGCGCACCGGCACGTCGGTGGTCAGCCGCAACACATGCTCGGGCAGGATCCAGCGCACGTGGTTGCTGCCCCAGGTGGACTCCGGCACGCGCGCGCCCCAGTCGGCCAGCGGGCGTGCGCGTACGGTGATGCGCGGGCTGCCGGCCAGCGGACGCACCTGGCGGATCAGGCTGACCGGGCGGTAGAAACGGTCGTTCTGGCGCCAGCGCGGGGCGAAATCGAGGATTTCCAGCTCGCCACCGTGCGCGTCGCGCAGGACGGTGCGCAGGATCGCTGTGTTGGTCAGGTATTCCTGCTCGCTGCTGGCGAAGTCCTCCAGCTCGATGGCGAAGTCGCCACCGGTCTGCTGGTTGGGACCGAGCAGGGCACAGAAGGTGGGGTCGCCGTCGAAGGTGGGCAGGCAGCTCCAGACAACGCGGGCACGTTTGTCGACCAGGGCGCCGAAGCTGCCGTTGCCGACCACGCCCAGATCAAGATCAGGTTGGGTCATCACGCGGTACATCTCGGTTGCGGCCGTGGGGTGGCCGGGTCAATAGGCATTCTCACGCAGCCAGGCGTGCACGCTGCGTATGTCGGGCAGCGCGAACACCGCCTTGCTGGGTTCCCGCTCGCCCACCAGCACGCTCCAGCCATGCTGGACGTTGGCGGCGTCGAAGCCGAATTCATCGGTGAGGTCATCACCGAGGAACACCGGCAGGCGGCCGCGGAACGGCAGGTACTGCATCATCCGGCGCACGGCACGGCCCTTGTCGGTGCCGACGGGCACGAACTCGACCACATGGTCGCCAGGTTGCAGGCGGTAGCTGGCACGGCCGCGCACGTGGCGGTCGGCGAAGGCGCGGACATCGCTGGCGGCATGCGGTGCGCCGCGCCAGTGCAGGGCCAGCCCGACGCCCTTGTCTTCCACCAGCACGCCGGGATGCCCGTGGGCAAAGCGCATCGCCTGCTGGTGCAGCGCGTGCAGCCATTCGGCGGTGTCGTCGTCGTGTTCGTCACGCAGCACACGACCATCCTGGCCACGCAACTCATGGCCGTGCAGGCCGGCGGCAGGCAGTTGCAGGGGAGCGAACAGTTGATCCAGCTGTTCAAGCGGGCGACCACTGACCAGTGCCACGGCACCTTCCAGGCGGTCGCTGATGCGGCCGATGGCTTCACGCACATCCGGCAGAAGCTGCACGGCATCCGGGCGCGCAGCGAATTCGATCAGGGTGCCGTCGACATCGAGGAACAACGCGCAGGCGTCGTCCAGCAATGGCGGTGGCGGACGCAGGGGGAGCGGTTCAGCCATGACGCCCAGCTTGCCAGCGTGGGCGTGTACGTGGGGTCGAGGGCAGGCTACGGCCTTGCTTCGGTGGGTGCCGACCGTTGGTCGGCACAAAGGGTCAGCCTGCATTGAACCCAGGCAGTGCGGACCAATGGTCCGCACCCACCCAAGGCAATTACACCCAGAGCAATCAGAAGGTATAGCGGACGCGGCCGTAGTAGTACGCACCGTTGCTGCCGATCGGCGACAGCACGTCGTACGGCAGGTTGCCGAAGTAGTGGATATCGCTGTTGGATCGATCCGGGTAGTTGTCGGTCAGGTTCTGGCCGCCGATGGCCACGCTCCACTGCGGGGTGATGCGGTACTCCACTTCTGCATCCAGCTGCCACTCAGCCTGGTAGGTCTGGCGCGGGATGTAGCCGTCACCGAAGTTGAACACGCGGGTGGCGCTGCCATAGCGGTTCACGCGGCTGCTCAGCGACCAGTGGTCGTTGCTCCAGGCCGCCGAGAAACTACCGCGCGTGCGCGGCGTGGCGTCGCTGAGCGTGTTGGTCTCTTCGATGCCGAACAGCACGTAGTCCGGGTTCAGTGCCCGCAGCTGCGCGGGCGTGGCCAGCACGTTCTTCAGCGTGGTCTTGGTGTAGGCGTAGGTGCCGGTCAGCAGCAGCTGGCCATCGCCCAGCGACTGGCGCCAGTTGGTCACCAGTTCGGCGCCGCGGGTGCGGGTGTCGGCGGCGTTGACGAAGAAGCTGGCGCTCTGCAGGCCACTGACGCCGTAGTTGGCGGCCACATAGTCGGTCAGTGCGTCGCCAGTGATGCTCTCCGACAGCGCGATGCGGTCGTCGATGTCGATCTGGAAGAAGTCCAGCGACAGGTCGAAGTGCTCACCGATGCGGCTGGTGAAGCCCAGCGAGGTGTTGATCGATTTTTCCGGCTTCAGGTCCTGCGCACCCAGGCCGCGCGCGATCGGATTGTTGACCGACAACAGGCGGCCCTGCACCAGCTGGCCGCCAGCGTTGTAGCCGGTGGAAGTGGATTCGTAGCCGATCTGCGCCAGCGACGGCGCACGGAAGTTGTTGGAGATGGCGCCACGCAACGCGAACGCCGGGGTGAATTCGTAGCGCAGGCCGAGCTTGCCGGTCAGTTCACCGCCGAAATCGTCGTTGTGCTCGTAGCGCGCGGCCAGATCGGTAGAGAACTTCTCGCCGAACTGGCTGGACAGGCTGGCATAGGCGCTGGCGACATCGCGCGACAGGCGCGCCGCATCCTGCGGGGTCAGGCCGCCACCGGCCTGCGAACCGGTCGGGCGGTCGGTGTACGGGCCGGCCGCATAGCTGGCCGGGTCGCCGGGACGGGTCTGGTAGCGCTCATGGCGCGCTTCCACGCCCAGTCCCAGGGTGTGGCTGATGCTCTCGCTCTGGGTGAACACGCGACTCAGATCGAGGTTGCCCACGGTCTGCGCGTATTCGTAGTCAGCGGTCTTGAAACGGGTCGGGCTGGTCGGGCCCAGCGAGGCGTTGAGCGAATCACGCAGGCGGTAGGTGAAGTCGTTCTGGCCATGATCCAGGCTGCCGTCGTAGCTCCATTCGCCCCACTGCCCACGCACGCCGGCCACGGCCTGCACGTCGCGGTTCTCGCCTTCGGAGATCGGCCGGTAGCCATTCGGATAGACCTGCTTCCAGTTGGCATCGCCATCGGGGTAGCGGAAGTAGTTCGCGCCTTCGGTATCCCGCTGGTTGAAGGTACCGAATGCGTAGAACGTCGAGGTCTGGCCCACCGGGATCTCGGTGTTCAGCCACAGGTTGATGTCCTTGCTCTTGCCATCGCCCAGCACGTAGTTGCGCTTGCCCTGCAGCGCCAGGTTGCCCGGGGTCTGGTCCCACGGCGGAATCTGGTCGAAGCCGGCGCGGTTGGTGCCGTTGCGGTGCTTGTATTCCAGGCCGACGCGCAGGAAGCCACCGTCTTCGCCCAGCGAGGTGCCGACCTTGGTGCTGATGTTGCCGGTCTGGCCGTCGGTGAGGGTGCGACCGATCGGCTTGAGGTCGGTGTGGTTGGCACCGTAGCTGGCCTCGATCTCGCCGCCGTCGCCGCCGTTGTCGAGGATCACGTTGATCACACCGGCCACCGCATCCGAGCCGTACAGCGCGCCGGCACCATCGCGCAGCACTTCGATGCGCTTGATTGCACTGACCGGAATCGAGTTGAAGTCGACCGGGGTGGTGCCCTTGCCGATCTTGCTGTCGGTGTTGACCAATGCAGTGTGGTGGCGGCGCTTGCCGTTGACCAGCACCAACACCTGGTCCGGCGACAGGCCACGCAGCTGTGCCGCGCGCACGTGGTCGGCGCCGCCGGAGTTGGACTGGCGCGGGAAGTTGAACGACGGCAGCAGCGCCTGCAGCGCGCTGCCCAGTTCACCGTTGACCACGCCGGCCTTGCGGATGTCCTCGGCGGTGAGCACGTCCACCGGCGAGGTGGATTCAAGCACGGTGCGGTCGGCGGCGCGGGTGCCGGTGACGATCACCGTGTCCAGGTTGGTGGTGTCCTGGGCCAGGGCCGGGACGGCGGCGGAGGAAAGCGCGAGGGCGATGGCGAGGCCGAGCGGCGACGCGGGCAGGCGGATGGACATGGGGGCTCCAGCAACAACGACGGCGGGGAAGGGGAGAGATAGTTTCACTTACATCCATCCGGATGAAGCGATATATTATCTTCGCGTGATGGCCGGTGCCGATGCAAGCCCCTGCCGGCCCGGCATGAGTTGATGCCCTGCTGGCATCAGCACGCCGGGCCGGTGGCGCTGTACGCTGCCGGCTCGCCTTGTCCCCCTTCCCCGGAGCTGTACCGATGAAACACCTTGGCCTCGTCTTCGCCGTGCTGCTGGCCACCAGCGGCTGCGCCAGCCTTTCTTCGCAGGCGCCCAGCGCCTATGCCACGGCCACCACCGCCGAACTGAAGGGCGATGCCGCACGGCCGTCCGCCGGCCATGGCTGGGTGCGCAGTGAGCTGTACTTCGGCGTGGGCGAGGAGCAGGGTGCCGGCAACCGCCCGCAGGCCGACACCATCAGCGAGGCGCAATGGCGCACGTTCCTGGACAAGGAAGTGACCCCGCGCTTCCCGGATGGCCTGACCGTGTTCGATGCCTACGGCCAGTGGCTGTTCCGCGGTGATGCCGCGCCCAACCGCCTGCGCACGAAGGTGCTGGTGGTGCTGCACGAAGACACTCCGCAGCGCCGTGCCGATATCGAAGCGATCCGCCTGGCGTGGAAGCAGCAGACCAAGCATCAATCGGTGCTGTGGTCGCGGCAGCCGGTCGAGGTATCGTTCTGAGTTGAAGGTGCCACCGCGGTGCCGCAGGGAACGATGATGAAACACAGGGAGTGCGTGCTGGGCCTGGTGCTGGCGGGATTGCTGGCACCGTCGGCGCAGGCCAGTGGCGACGACGGCGAAACGCTGCGGTTCCAAGTGGCCGCTCACGTGCAGGCGCACGCCGATCCCCAGCAGGATGGCAGCATCGCCGTGCAGCTGTCGCCGTCGGGCAAGCGCCAGACGCTGGCGGGCGCGGCGGATGCCGACGGCAATTCGCGGTGGTCGCTCGAAGACGTCGATTTCGATGGCTACCCGGAACTGGTTGCGCGTGCATCGGTGGGCATGGTCAACGAAGCGGTGGCGGTGTACCGCTTCGATCCGGCCAGCGCTTCGTATCGCGTGCTGCAGGCCGACACCCACGGCAAGGACAGTTGCGGTGACCTGATGGGGCTGAGCGTGGACGTTGCCACCCGCACCCTCACCAGCAGCTGCCGCAGCGGCCCGATGTGGTACACCGACCAGTATCGGTTTGCAGGCGCGAAACTCTACCTGTACCGCGCCGAGAGCGTGTTGATGCTGGGCGATACTTTGAACGCCGCGCTGCAGTGGGAACAGACCGACGAGCAGGGCCCGTTGGCGGTCTGGCGCACCTATGACCCCGCCGGCCGTGTGCTGGAGAGCGCGATTGCCGATGGCCTGGGCGCACCGCCGGACGGACCGTTGCGTGGCCAGCAGGCCGCCGTGGTGGCGGCTCGCCTGTTTCTGTTCGACCGCCCTGGTGCGACCAGCACCAAGCGTTACCTGGTGCAGGGCGACCGCGTGGAACTGCTGGATGAACAGGACGGTTGGATGAAGCTGCGCTACCGCAACCCGAAGCACGGCGACGTGCTGGGCTGGATCAACGTCAACGATTAAGAAAAAGGGGACGGAGGGGATTAAGTCGTTTGTGCCGCAAGCGACTTAATCCCCTCCGTCCCCTTTTTTGCGGAGGCATCACTTCTACGGGTCTAGCCTCGGACGTTCCCCCGTTCGAGGATGTATCCGATGAGCAAACGCGTGGCCGAAATCGTGGTGGACGCCCTGCAGCAGGCCGGTGTCCGCCGTTGCTATGGCATCGTGGGCGATACGCTCAACCATGTGACCGATGCGATGCATGGCAGCGAGATCGCCTGGGTGCACGTGCGCCATGAAGAAGTGGCAGCGTTCGCTGCCGGCGCCGATTCGCTGGTGAGCGGCGAACTGACCGCCTGCGCCGGCTCCTGCGGCCCCGGCAGCCTGCACTTCATCAACGGTGTGTTCGAGAGCAACCGCAATCGTGCGCCGATGGTGCTGATCGCCAGCCAGGTGGTGACCGGCGAGCTGGGCATGGAATTCCCGCAGGAAGTGGACTTCAAGGCGGTGTACGCCAGTTGTTCGGTGTTCTGCGAGCAGGTGCACAGCGCCGAACAGGCACGCCGCGTGGTCACGTTGGCCTGCCAGGCGGCGATCAGCCGCCGCGGCGTGGCGGTGGTGATCCTTCCGGCCGATATCAGCCAGGCCGAGGTCAAGCACGATGTGCCGTTCTCGGTGCACTACACCCAGCCGGTATTGCGTCCTTCCGACGCCGAACTTCAGCGTATCGCCGAACTGCTGGGGCAGGGCAGGCGCATCGGCATCTACGCGGGTGCCGGTTGCCAGGGCGCGCACGCGCAGTTGCTGGAACTGGCCCGACGCCTGCAGGCGCCGATCGCGCACACCTCGCGCGCCAAGGACTTCGTCGAGCCGGACAACCCGTACAACATGGGCATGACCGGCATCTTCGGCATCGAGTCCGGCTTCCACACATTGATGGCGTGCGACACGCTGCTGCTGCTCGGCGCCGACTTCGCCTGGGGCCAGTTCTACCCGGACAAGGCCACGATCATCCAGGTCGACCGCGATGGCAGTCATCTGGGTCGCCGCCACCCGGTGAACCTGGGCGTGGTCGGTGATATCGCGCCGACGCTGGATGCCTTGCTGCCGATGCTGCCGCCGCGCGAGGACAGCAGTTTCCTGGACGAGTGCATCGAGCGTCGCGACAAGGCGCTGAAGAAGCGCGAACAGGAAGAACAGCCGGGTGAAGGCGAGCTGATCCACCCGCAGCACCTGACCGCGTTGTTGTCGAAGTATGCGACCGACGATGCGCTGTTCACCGCCGACGGCGGCTCGCCGATGGTCTGGGTGCTGCGGCATATCCGGGTGAATGGCCGCCGCCGCACGCTGACCAGCCTGCTGCACGGCACGATGGCCAACGCGATGCCGCAGGCGCTGGGCCTGCAGAAGGCGTTCCCGGGCCGCCAGGTGATATCGCTGTCCGGCGACGGAGGCCTGGCAATGCTGCTGGGCGACCTGCTGACGGCAGTGCAGGAAAACCTGCCGATCAAAGTGGTGGTGTTCAACAATGGCTCGCTGAACTTCGTCGAGCTGGAGCAGAAGGTGGAAGGCCTGCTGGACAACTACACCGACCTGAAGAACCCGGACTTCGGTCGCCTGGCCGAGGTGATCGGCTTCCACGGCCGCACCGTGACCCGCAGCGAGGATCTGGAGGAAGCGGTGCAGGATTTCCTGGTCCAGCGCGGCCCGGCACTGCTGGACGTGCACACCAGCCGCGCAGAGTTGGTGATGCCGCCACAGATCGAAGCCAAGCAGGTGGCCGGTACCGCGCTGTATGCGGCCAAGGCGGTGTTGAACGGCCGCTTCGACGACGTGAAGCATCTGCTGGTGGACAACTTCCTGAAGAAGTAGGAGGTGGTCGATGCAGGGCTGCGCCCTGCACCCGCTACGAGCCAGAGCCAGAGCAGAAGCGGGTTTCCTGAGGGATGGCGGGGTGGGTCCGGTTGCGGGGGACGCTGCAAGTACGTCCATGTAAGCTCGATCGCGCCATCCATGGCGCTCACGCCCCCGCAACCGGACCTACCCCGCCTTCGACAGTTTCCTGCGATCTGTCGGTAGATCCACGCCATGCGTGGATAACCTGGAAATGATCGAATTGTTCGTGTAGAGCCGAGCCATGCTCGGCTCAGAGCGAAGCGACCCGCTTTTGCTTTTGATCTTTTGATTCCTTTCCGTGGCTGGCACGCGCAGGGAGTTGTCAGGGGCCGGTCGGGATGGGCTGCGCAGGACCGTTGGCGCCATGGATGGCGCCATCGAGCCCCCAGGGACGGGTTTACGGCGTGTCCTGCGCAGCCCATCCCGACCGGCCCAACTCGCAATGCCATTCGACTAACAGTCGACTCTACCCGCGCCCAGCCACGAGGGGCCCCGCCGTTGGCTGGAACCCATCATTCCACCGCGGAATTGGCGCCCGGGCCCCGCTGGGCCTACCATCGGCGGTCCCCACCCCCACCGCCCCTTCCATGTCCGCTCCCGCTTCCGCCGCACCGCGTCGCTGGTTCGTCTCCGGCGACTTCAACGGCTTCTTCGGCCTGGTCGTCGACAACCTCTCCATCCTCGGCTTCATCGCCATGGCCCTGGTCGGGATCTTCCAGTTCCCCGCCGATGTGGTGTTCGGCCGTATGTTCCCCGGCACGGCCTTCGGCGTGCTGGTCGGCAACCTGCTGTACACCCTGATGGCGCGCCGGCTGGCCGCACGTACCGGCCGCGACGATGTCACCGCCATGCCGCTGGGCCTGGATGCGCCGACCAGCATCGGCATGGCGCTGCTGGTGCTCGGCCCGGCCTTCCTCGCCTTCAAGCAGCAGGGCATGGACCCGCACGCAGCGGGCATCGCCACCTGGCAGCTGGGCATGGCCGCGCTGGTCATCATGGGCGTGCTCAAGTTCGTGCTGTCGTTCTTCGGCGAAGCGGTCACCCGCGCGCTGCCACGTGCGGCGCTGCTGGGTTCCATTGCCGGCATCGCGCTGGTGCTGATGGGCCTGCTGCCACTGCTGGAAACGCTGCGCTCGCCGCTGGTCGGCTTCACCACGCTGGGCCTGCTGCTGTATGTGCTGATCGCCAAGGGCAAGCTGCCGGTGCGTGGCCCCGGCGTGCTGCTGGCCTTCGTGTTCGGCACCGTGCTGTATTACGGCCTGGGCGTGGCCGGACTGGGTGCACCGGGCTTCCATGTGCCGGAATGGGTGCCACCGCAGGTGGTGCTGCCGCTGCCGACGCTGGGCTTCCTTGAAGGCCTGCCCACGGCGATGACCTACCTGCCGTTGCTGCTGCCGTTCGGCCTGCTGATGGTGGTCGGTGGCATCAACGTCTCCGAGAGCGCACGTGCGGCCGGCGATGACTATCGCACCCGTGACATCCTGCTGGTGGAAGCGGTGGCGACGCTGGTGGCCGGTGTCTGCGGCGGCGTTGCGCAGACCACGCCGTACATCGGCCAGCCGGCCTACAAGCACATGGGCGCACGCAGCGGCTATACGCTGCTGACCGGCCTGTTCGTCGGCATAGGCGGCATGCTCGGCATCATTTCCGGGCTGGTGCAGTGGCTGCCACTGGCGGTGCTGGCACCGATCATCGTGTACGTGGCCATCGACATCACCACGCAGGCCTTCCAGGCCACGCCACGTCACCACACCGGTGCGATGGTGTTCGGTTTCCTGCCGTCGGTGGCCTACCTGCTGGCGATCAAGGCACCCGGCTGGATCGCCCCGGACCAGCTGCCACAGCTGCTGACCAAGCTCGACGGCCACGGCCTGCCCGAGCTGGCGGTGATCTTCACCCTTGGCAATGGCTTCATCATCACCTCGATGCTGTGGATCTCGGCGGTGGCGGCGATGGTCGATGGCCGCCTGCGCCGCGCCTGCGGTTTCCTGCTGGTGGCGGCGGTGCTGACCCTGTTCGGCCTGATCCACTCGGTGGACCCGCGCGGTGGCATCTACCTGCCGTGGGATCTGGAAGGCCTGGCGCGCATCATCAGCTGGCAGTTCGCAGGCGCGTATGTGGCACTGGCGGTACTGCTGGGGTTGCTGTCGTTGCAGAAGCAGCCGGTGAAGCCGCTGGGTGAAGGCACCGATCATTGACCGGGGGACGCCGGGCATGGCCCGGCGCTACCGTTCGGCGTCCAGCTCCGGGTAATGGCGGAAAATGCCATTCGTGTTGAACGCCAGCCGCCGTTCCGAGCCCAGGTAGGCGGCGATGTTCGGCCGCTTCGCCACCCGCTCCTGCAGCGCACGCAGCAGGGGCAGGGTCGGCGCCAGTGCCTGCATGCGGCGCGGGAACATGTAGTCCAGCCCGCTCAGCAGCTGGAACAGCGACAGATCCACATAGGAATGCTCGCGCAATGCATGTCGGCCTCCGTTGGCGGCCAGCACCTGTTCGAAGTAACCAAGGAACTTCGGCAACCGTTCGCCGCGCAGCGACGTGGCCCGGGCCTTGGCTTCGGTCTTCTGCTCTTCGTAGTACTTCGATGCGGCGATCGGATGGTGGGTGTCATGTACCTCTGCCACCAGGTCGGCGATGGTCAGCTGCAACTGCAGTGCCTGCATCCGCCGCGAGGCCGCTTGCGGCACCAGGTCCAACGTCGGGCCGAGAAAATCCAGGATGGCCGCGACCTGCGCGATGACCTGTCGCCCGGCCTTCAGGAACGGCGGTGCGAAGGGTTGTGCATTTTCGCTGCCACCGTCGAGGAACGGCTGCATCACTGCATCGCCGTGCACCCGCGCCATGTCGATGTAATCGGCGCCGGCATCTTCCAGCGCCAGGCGCACGAACTCGCCACGGCCCTGGATGCCGGTCCAGTAATACAGCGCGTACTGCATGGCAGTGCCTCCACAGGACAAGACCCGCAGCGTCGCGCGTGGCGTGCAAAGCAGGCGTGAGCGCGGCTCTGCTGCAGGCCCGAACCCGAACGGCAGCGGAACAGGTGGGGAACCCGCTGGAATCGGTGGGGTCACACCCTCTCCATGCGTGTGAAACGAGGTGCTGCATCATGCAGAGTGGAAAGGCGGTATGGCCCTGGGTGTTGGGTGTGGTGGTGATCGGTGGCGCGGGCGGTTGGTTGTTCCGCGATCAGCTGAAGAGCCTGGCAGACGGTGTCTCGGTGCCGGTGCAATCACCCCCCGCCAGTACCAGCGCACCGCCACAACCGCAGGCGGCCGCGGAACCCGTGCCAGCGCCACCGTCGATCAAGCATCCGCTGGACGCCGAAGCCGCCGCCGATCCCGCGCTGCCGAAACTGGCCGACAGCGATACCGCGGCCTGGGGCGCATTGAGCCAGCTGTTCCAGGGCGAGGGCCCGCTGACCCTGCTGCTGCGCGATCACCTGATCCAGCGCCTGGTCACCCAGGTCGACAACCTGGACAAGCCCAGCGTGCCGCCCACTGCGCTTGCCGCACGGCCGCTGCCGGGCAGTCTGCAGGTCGAGCCCGCTGAGGGCGGCGAGCGGATCGCTGCCAGCAACGGGGCACGCTATGCGCCCTATGTGCAGGCATTCACCGCGCTGGACCCGGCGGCGACGGCGACCGCCTACAAGCGCTTCTATCCGCTGATCCAGCAGGCCTATGTGGACCTGGGCCGACCCGACGGATATTTCAATGATCGCCTGGTTGCGGTGATCGACCATCTGCTGGAGACCCCGGAATTGGCCCAGGCGCCGCTGGTGCAGCGCGATGAGCGCGGCCGTTACCGCTTCGTCGATCCCACCCTGCAGTCGCGATCGATCGGCCAGAAGGCGCTGCTGCGCATGGATCCAGCGCAGGCACGGGCGGTCAAGCAGCAGCTGCGGGCGATCCGCACCGCGATCACCCGCTGAACCCGTCCACCGCGCGGAACTGATCCGGATCAACGCGCCGACCACACCCACTCCGGCATGCTGGCCGCAGGCTGACTGGCCTCGGGGTGCAGTCGCAGTCACCCTTGAAACGGGGTGGGGCAACCGCATCTTTCCAGCATCGCCGGCGCGGGCCGGCCCTGATGACCGATGAGGATTCGCAATGCGGATGGACAAGCTCACCTCGCGTTTCCAGCAGGCGCTGGCAGACGCACAGTCGCTGGCCGTGGGCCGCGACAACAGCATCATCGAACCGGTTCACCTGTTCAGCGCGCTGCTGGACCAGCAGGGTGGCAGCACGCGCCCGTTGCTGGCCCAGGCCGGGGTGAACGTGCCGGTGCTGCGCGAGCGCCTGACCGAGGCGCTGGATGCGCTGCCCAAGGTGTCCGGCCAGGCCGGCAACGTTTCGATGGGCAATGACCTCGGCCGCCTGCTCAATCACACTGACAAGCTGGCTCAGCAGAATGGGGATGCCTTCATTGCCAGCGAGTGGTTCGTGCTGGCCGCGCTGGAAGACAACGGCACGCTGGGCATGGCGCTGCGCGCCGCCGGTGCCGACAAGACCCGCCTGCAGGCTGCCATCGACAAGCTGCGCGGCGGCGAGAACGTGCAGTCGGAAAATGCCGAGGAACAGCGGCAGGCGCTGGAGAAGTACACCATCGACCTGACCGCGCGTGCCGAGAGCGGCAAGCTCGACCCGGTGATCGGCCGTGACGAGGAGATCCGTCGCACCATCCAGGTGCTGCAGCGCCGGACCAAGAACAATCCGGTGCTGATCGGCGAACCCGGCGTGGGCAAGACCGCGATCGTGGAAGGCCTGGCCCAGCGCATCATCAACGACGAAGTGCCCGAGGGCCTGCGCGGCAAGCGCGTGCTGTCGCTGGACATGGGCGCGCTGATTGCCGGCGCCAAGTTCCGTGGCGAATTCGAGGAACGCCTGAAGGGCGTGCTCAACGACCTGGCCAAGAGCGAAGGGCAGATCATCCTGTTCATCGATGAGTTGCACACCATGGTCGGCGCCGGCAAGGCCGACGGTGCGATGGATGCCGGCAACATGCTCAAGCCTGCACTGGCACGTGGCGAGCTGCACTGCGTAGGCGCCACCACGCTGGATGAGTACCGCAAGTACATCGAAAAGGATGCTGCGCTGGAGCGCCGCTTCCAGAAGGTGTTCGTCGGCGAACCCACGGTGGAGGACACCATCGCGATCCTGCGCGGGCTGAAGGAAAAGTACGCCGTGCACCACGGCGTCGAGATCACCGACCCGGCCATCGTGGCGGCGGCCACGTTGTCCAACCGCTACATCACTGACCGCCAGCTGCCGGACAAGGCCATCGACCTGATGGACGAGGCAGCCTCGCGCCTGCGCATGGAGATCGACTCCAAGCCGGAGGAACTGGACCGCCTGGAACGCCGGGTGATCCAGCTGAAGATCCAGCGCGAGATGCTGAAGAAGGAAAAGGACGAGGCCTCGCGGCAGCGCCTGGCCGATCTGGAGAACGACATCGATGCGCTGGAGCGCGAGTTCTCCGACCTCAATGAAATCTGGAAGTCGGAGAAGGCGGCGCTGCAGGGTGCAACCAAGATCAAGGAGCAGGTCGAGCAGGCCAAGCTGGAGCTGGAATCCGCGCAGCGCCGCCAGGATTTCGCGCGCATGAGCGAGATCCAGTACGGCCTGCTGCCGCAACTGGAAAAGCAGCTGGCCGCCGCGCAGGAAGCCGAGCACAAGGACTTCAAGCTGGTACAGGACCGCGTGACCGATGAGGAGATCGCCGAGGTCGTTTCGCGCTGGACCGGCATCCCGGTCAACAAGATGCTCGAAGGCGAGCGCGACAAGCTGCTGCGCATGGAAGAAGTGCTGCACAACCGTGTGGTCGGCCAGGAAGAGGCGATCAAGGTCGTCTCCGATGCGGTACGCCGCTCGCGTGCCGGCCTGTCCGATCCGAATCGTCCGGCCGGCTCGTTCCTGTTCCTCGGCCCGACCGGCGTCGGCAAGACCGAGCTGTGCAAGTCGCTGGCCGAGTTCCTGTTCGACAGTGCCGACGCGATGATCCGCATCGACATGAGCGAGTTCATGGAGAAGCACAGCGTCGCACGCCTGATCGGTGCACCTCCGGGCTACGTCGGCTACGAGGAAGGCGGCTACCTGACCGAAGCCGTGCGTCGCCGCCCGTATTCGCTGATCCTGCTCGACGAAGTGGAGAAGGCACATCCGGATGTGTTCAACATCCTGCTGCAGGTGCTGGACGATGGCCGCCTGACCGATGGCCAGGGCCGCACCGTGGACTTCCGCAACACCGTCATCGTGATGACTTCGAACCTGGGCTCGCACCAGATCCAGGACATGAGCACCGACGACAGCCCGGAGGCCTACACGCAGATGAAGGCGGCGGTGATGGGCGTGGTGCAGGCACACTTCCGCCCGGAATTCATCAACCGCCTGGACGACATCGTCGTGTTCCACCCGCTGGACAAGCAGCAGATCAAGCAGATCGCGCGTATCCAGATGCGTGGGCTGGAGAAGCGCCTGGCCGAGCGTGGCTTGAAGCTGATGGTGTCCGACGCAGCGTTCGACCTGCTCGGCAACGTTGGCTTCGATCCGGTGTATGGCGCGCGTCCGTTGAAGCGTGCGATCCAGGCACAGCTGGAAAATCCGCTGGCGCAGAAGATCCTCTCCGGTGCCTTCGTCAACGGCGACACCATCGAAGTCGGCAACGACGGCGGTCACCTGGTGTTCGCCAGGGCGTGAATCATGCGGGGCGCTGCCTGATCGCAGCGCCCCGTTTCCTGCGAAGTACGCCGGGCCATGCCCGGCGCTCACTCAGAAGCGGTGCGTATAACCGCTCATCAAGCCGAACTGGTTCGCCTTCTGCACGATCGGGCTGTCGGCGGCATCGCCGAGCAGGCGCGTGCCTTCGGCCGAGATGTACCAGTTGCCGTTGCGGCCCACGCGGTGGCTCCACTTCAGGCCGAGACCGGCGCTGACCAGGCCGGCCTTCGGCTTGTGCTCGGCAAAGCCGGTGCGCGCGGCCTGTTCCGGACTGACGCCGTACCAGGTCTGCATGTAACCGCGGTTGCCGTAGTCGGTGGAGACGCTGCCGCTGACCACGCCACCGGCCAGGTCGAACAGCGGCAGGGTCAGGTTCAAGTGCACCTGCTGGGTGGCCAGGCCGTTCTCGGCCTTGTCCTCATCCTTGCGGGTGAACTGCCAGGAACCGCTCAGCACGGCTTCGCCCAGCGTATAACCAGCCGAGATGCCGACCAGGGGACGGGTATCGATATCGCCCATGCCGCGCAGGAAGTCCGAACCACCGAGCAGGGAGTCCTTTTCCTTGCGGATGCCGCTGGCGCCGACATAGGCACGCACGCGCGTGTGCTCGCCGATGGACGTGCCCCAGCCGATGCCACTGGTGCCCAGAAACCAGCCCCCCGGCGAGGTGACATCGAAGGACAGCGAAGGCGTTGCACGATACTCCTCGCTGCCGCTGTAGCGAGGCGTCACGCCACCGCCAGCGGCGAGCTCGAAGGTCCAGTGGTCATCCTTGGCGTGGGCGATCGGGGCCGCGAACAGCGGCGACAGGGCCAGGCAGAGCAGGGCGGGGGAACGGCGAAGCTGGGACATGGAAACTCTCGACAATGGGAGGAAAGCAGCACGCGCATCCGGCGTGTGCTGCAGGGTTGCCAGCGTGGCGATACGCCGGCGACCGATCCCTCCGCAGTTGTGCGGGAGTTGTAATCAACTGTAATCGCGCCCGTGGGCGTTCAGCTGGCAGCCAGCGGCCAGTGCATTTCCAGGCGCGCGCCGCCCAGCGTGGCGCGGCTGATGCGCAGCTCGCCACCGTGGCGGGCGGCGATGCGGCTGACAATGGCCAGGCCTAGGCCGAAGCCGCCGGTGTCGCGGCTGCGGCTGTCGTCCAGGCGGGTGAATGGACGCATCACCTTCTCGCGATCGGCTTCGGCGATGCCGGGGCCGTCGTCGTCCACGCGCAGGCAGGCGCGGCCGCCGACACCGACCAGCGAGACTTCCACCTGCGAATGCGCGTGGCGCAGCGCATTGCCCACCAGATTGCTCAGTGCCAGCTGCAGCAGGCGCGGCTCGGCATCCACCCGTGGCAATGCACTGGGCTGCACGCGCAGGACCACGCCGGCACGTTCGGCATCACGGCGCACATCGGCCAGGCAGGCCTGCAGCCAGTCGTTGGCTTCCATGCGCTGTAGCGGTTCGCCTTCGCTGGGATGTTCCAGGCGCTCATAGGCCAGTAGTTCGCTGACCAGCCGGTTGAGTTCGGCCAGGTCGCCGTGCAGGCCCTGTGCCAGCCGTTCGCGGCGCTCGCGGTCATCGCTGTCCTGCATCAGGTCCAGGCCGAAGGCCACGCGCGCGATCGGCGTGCGCAGTTCGTGCGAGATCGCATGGGTCAGGTCGCGTTGGCGCTGCACCAGTTCGGCTACGCGCGCGGCCATGCGGTTGGAATGTTCGACGATGACCCGGATCTGCGAGCGCGGCGAGACCTGTGCGCGCGCTTGCAGATCACCGGCACCGATGCGGTCGGCGTGCAGGCGCAGCGCTTCAAGATCGCGCCAGAGCAGGCGCACCCAGGCGTACAGGCTGGCGCCGACCAGCAGCAGGATGCTGAGGTATGCCGCGATTGTCATGTACGTCGTCATCTGCACCGCGCCAGGCAGGCGCAGGTGCAGCCAGCGGCCTCCGATGCCTTCGATGGGCAGCAGGACCTGCTGGTATTGATCGCGCACGATGAAGCCATCGGCCTTCACGGCTGCCTGTTCCTGGGGGGCGAGCGCGGGAGGACTGTCGAGCAGGGTCAGCGCGATGCCGTAGTGTGGCTGCCACTGCTGCAGGCGCTCACGCTGCTGACCGGCGTCCAGGCCGGCCAGGCCACTGCGCAGGGCGTACACCTGCCCGCGCACCTGCTCGACGAACACTCGATCCTGCACAGGCGTGTAGATGCCGTCCAGGATGTGGTTGAGGAAAAACACCGACACCAGGAAGCAGGCACCAGTGACGAACCACAGCCACAGGAACAGCCGCTTCATGCGGTCCAGGCCGACGGGTTGAACTGGTAGCCGCGGCCCCACACGGTCTTGATCCGCCGCGGTTCGCGCGCGTCATCGCCCAGCTTGCGGCGCAGCTTGCCGATGCTGACATCGACACTACGGTCCAGGCCGTCGAAGCCGATGCCGCGCACCGCCTGCAGGATCTGGTCGCGCGACAGGATCTGCCCCGGCTGGCTGGCCAGCAGCCACAGGATCTCGAATTCGGTGGTGCCCATGTCTACCGGCTGGCCATGCAGATGCACCTCGCGCTGCATGCGGTCGATCAGCAGTTCACCATGCATCAGCCGGCAGGGCGTGCCAGTGTTGCTGCTACCGTGGCGGCGGCGCAGCAGCGCGCGCAGGCGCGCCAGCAGCAGGCGCGGTTCGATCGGCTTGTGCACATAGTCGTCGGCGCCGGATTCCAGGCCCAGTACCTGCTCGATGTCGTCCTCGCACGCGGTCAGCATCAGGATCGGCACGTCGGAGAAGCTGCGGATCTGCCGGCACACGTCGATGCCGCCGAGGCCGGGCAGCATCAGGTCCAGCACCACCAGTTCCGGTGCGTGCTGGCGGCAGGCCGCACCGGCCAGGTCGCCACGCGCGACGTGCTGCACGGCGAAGCCATGTTCGTGGAGGTAATCGCTGACCAGCTCGGCCAGGCGGCGATCGTCTTCCACCAGCAGGACCGGTGTCGGCGTGCCGTTGGCGGTGGGTGTCCAAGGGGATGGCTGCATGCGCGTAGGGCCTCCGTGCCCGGACAGGAGCGCCCGGCGGCGAAGCCTAGCAACGGCCCATGACGGCTGCCTGAATCGCGGCCAACCTGATAACCGGCGGTACTGGCGTCATCGCCAGCGGCTCTCAGTGCCACGCCGTGCCTGGCCTATCGTGGCGGTTTCCCCGGATGGAGCCTGGCGCAATGAGCGACCCGCAGTGGCAACTGGAAACCCTGGCCGTGCACGGCGGCTACCGTCCCGACCCGACTACCCGCGCGGTGGCGGTGCCGATCTACCAGACGGTGGCGTATGCCTTCGATGACACCCAGCACGGCGCCGACCTGTTCGACCTGAAGGTGCCCGGCAACATCTACACCCGCATCATGAACCCCACTACCGACGTGCTGGAGCAGCGCCTGGCCGCGCTGGAAGGTGGCATCGGCGCGCTGGCACTGGCCTCGGGGCAGGCCGCGATCACCTACGCGATCCAGACCATCGCCGAGGCCGGTGACAACATCGTCGCCTCCAGTGCGCTGTATGGCGGCAGCCTCAACCTGCTGGCCCACACGCTGCCGCAGTACGGCATCCAGGCGCGCTTCGCCGACCCCGCCGATCCGGCCGCGTTCGCCGCGCTGATCGACGAGCGCACCAAGGCGGTGTTCGTCGAATCGATCGGCAACCCGCGTGGCAACGTCACCGACATTACCGCCATCGCCGAGGTCGCGCATGCCGCCGGCGTGCCGCTGATCGTGGACAACACGGTGGCCACACCGTTCCTGCTGCGCCCGTTCGAGCACGGTGCCGACATCGTCGTGCACTCGCTGACCAAGTACCTGGGCGGCCACGGCAACAGCCTCGGCGGCGCGATCATCGACTCCGGCCGCTTCGACTGGGCCGCGCAGCCGAAGCGTTTCGCCCGACTCAACCAGCCCGACCCCAGCTACCACGGCGTGGTCTACACCGAAGCGCTGGGGCCGGCGGCCTATATCGGCCGCGCGCGCGTGGTGCCGCTGCGGAATACCGGCGCAGCGTTGTCGCCGTTCAATGCGTTCCTGATCCTGCAGGGCATCGAGACCCTGGCCCTGCGCATGGAACGCATCAACGCCAATGCACTGGCCGTCGCGCAGTTCCTGAAGGCGCACGACAAGGTCGCCTGGGTGCGTTACGCGGGACTGGCAGACGACCCCGAGCACGCCGCCGCGCAGCGCTACCTGGGGGGGCACGGCTCGGGCATACTGACCTTCGGCCTGCCCGGCGGCCGTGAGGCGGGTGCACGTTTCCTCGATGCGCTGAAGCTGTTCACCCGCCTGGTCAACCTGGGCGATGCGAAGTCGCTGGCCACCCATCCGGCCTCCACCACCCATCGCCAGCTGGATGCCGCCGAACTGGCCAAGGCTGGCGTCAGCGAGGACACCGTGCGGCTGTCGATCGGCATCGAGCACATCGGCGACCTGCGCGCCGACCTGGAACAGGCCCTGGCCGGCGCCTGATAGCTACGCGCTTGGTCGTCATCGCTACAGGCGATCACCACCGGCACCGCGATGCGCTACGGTGGAACTGCCTCTCCAAGGCATGGCAACGTGGCGATCCAGATCCCCGGTCGATGCGGGTCGACCGGGGATTTTTTTGTGTCGCTGTGTCGACCAAGGTCGACACCCACCAACAGCAGCGGGGACCCACCCCGCCATCCCACGGATAGTCAGCCTTTGCTTTTGCCGTTGCCTCGGCAGGTGCAGGGCTGCAAGCCCTGCCGCACCCACACCCCTCACACCACCGGAATGCTGTGCTGCCCCAGATTCCGGTACGGCGGCGTGGACATCACCATCTCCGCCAGCGAGTACGCCAGCTCGCGCTCGGCCATCACCGTGCCATCCGCACCATGTTCCAGCAGATGCTTCACCTCGGCATCGCTGTGCGCACGTGCCAGCAGGGTCAGGTCCGGGTTGATCGCGCGCAGCTTGGCCAGCGCCTCACCGGCTTCCAGCGGCTGCGGAATCGCCAGCACCGCGATCTTGGCGCGCTCCGGATGAGCCTCGGCCAGCACCCGGTCGGCGGCGGCACTGCCGCGGATCGCCGCCAGGCCCTTGGCGTGCGCCTGCTCGACGTGTTCCTTGTTGTCATCGATCACCAGCACCGGCACGCCACGGTCGCGCAGCACCTGGGCCAGTTCGCTGCCCACGCGGCCATAACCAATCACGATGGCGTGGTCATGCAGGTCACGCGAGGGACCGGTGGCCTCTTCGGGCTCGGCGGCCTGGGGCGACTGTTCCTGCTTGGCCTGCCAACGGTCGAGCAGGCCGAACACCAGCGGGTTGAGCATGATCGACACCAGCGCACCGGCCAGTACCAGCGACTGGCCTTCCTTCGGCAGGATCTGCAGTGCCACGCCGAGGCCGGCGATGATGAAGGCGAACTCACCGATCTGCGCCAGGCTGGCCGAGATGGTCAACGCAGTGCTGGTCGGATGCCCGAACGCGCGAACGATGAAGAACGCAGCGGCCGACTTGCCGAACATGATGATCAGCACGGTGGCCAGCACCTGCCACGGGTGCTGGATGAGGATGTTGGGGTCGAACAGCATGCCGACCGACACAAAGAACAGGACCGCGAACGCATCGCGCAGTGGCAGCGAATCGTGCGCGGCCTTGTGGCTCAGCTCCGATTCGTTGAGCAGCATGCCGGCGAAGAACGCGCCCAGCGCGAACGAGACGCCGAACAACATCGCCGAGCCGAATGCCACGCCCAGCGCGATCGCCAGCACCGACAGGGTGAACAGTTCGCGCGAACCGGTACCTGCGATGCGCTCGAGGATCCACGGGATGACCCGGCGGCCGACCACCAGCATCACCGCCACGAACAGGCCCAGCTGCACGAAGGTCCAGCCGATGTCGGCCAGTACGCTGCCCAGCGAATGCGATTCCTTGGCCGCGTCGGGACCGAACACACCGGCCATCACCGGCATCATCACCAGTGCCAGCACACAGGCCAGGTCTTCCACGATCAGCCAGCCGACCGCGATCTTGCCGCGCATGGTCTCCAGCAGGCGGCGTTCCTCCATCGCCCGCAGCAGCACCACGGTACTGGCGGTGGCCAGCGAGAAGCCGAAGATGACGCCATGGATGGCGGGCCAGCCCATCAGCGAGGCCACGCCCCAGCCGAGCAGGGTGGCCACCGCGATCTGGCCGATGGCACCGGGGATGGCGATGGCCTTGACCGCCATCAGGTCCTTCAGCGAGAAGTGCAGGCCGACGCCGAACATCAGCAGCATCACGCCCAGCTCGGCCAGCTGGTTGGCCAGCGCCTGGTCGGCGACGAAGCCGGGGGTGAACGGGCCTACACAGATGCCAGCAACCAGGTAACCGACCAGAGGGGACAAGCGGAGCTTGTTGGCCAGCGCGCCGAAGATGAAGGCGAGCCCCAGGCCAACGGCAACGATGTTGATCAGGTCGGTGTCATGGTGCATCGGCACTCGCAGGAAATCGGGGGGATGCCCCGATTTTCACCGATGAGGCCAGATACGGCAAACCCGGCCAGCGTATCGGATCGTTGCGTGGGCGGAGCCGTCAGTGGTCGGCGTCCGACCTGGCGTATGTGGGGCGGTTGAGGGTGGCGCTGTCGGGATCGGACCTGTTTGGGGTGGCCGGTTGTTCTGCACCGTGAACCGGGGCCAGACCAACGCCACCCGAGACAGGCGCGGGAAGGGGGATGGGTTCGGTGCCTTTGCGGTGCCTCTGGCCCTGTGCCACAAGGTTCTCCAGTCGATGCGACAGCATCCAAGGGCCGGTGGCTGGCCGGGAGGCGCAGGCGATGGGGCTGACGTTTGCGATCTGGCGGAGGGTTCCTCGAGTCCGGAACACGTCACCATGTGCCCGCTACTCCGTTCTGCTGACCAATCAGAGGGGCCTGCTCTCTCCAGACCGCATGGGCGAACGACCACATGAAGCTTCCCGGCATTGACGTAGTGATTCAGGCGATAGGTCAAGACACAAGCTCGGCGCCCCTGTCCCGCTTGCTCCTTGATCTGGAAATCGGTGAGCGCGACTTTCGTCACTATCCGTTGAAGTTGGCGGGAATGCGGTTCTGGACTGACGAGGAAAATACGCTGCAGTTGGAATTCAAGGACGTCGGGCTGCTGGTGGACATTCCCTACCACGACCTGGACGAAGGGCCCTGGGTACTGACGAGCGTAGCGCTCTGGGGAGCGAGAGTGAGTAAGAAGAACAAAGTCAGGAAGGAGAAGCCTGCCTACTCTGGCCCGTTGCCCTGTGGACTGAACTTTTCCATGCTGCGCGAGCATGTAAGGGAGCGACTCGCCGCGTTGAATGCGGGGAATGCTGTTGAAATGGGCTTTGATGGTGAGGTGGATGTCTGGTGTGTCAGTGGCTTGGATCTTGCGGTTGATTTCTCTGGTCCAGATGATTCGATTCGCTGCATTTCCGTGGGTTTGCCGATTGGTCGTAGCGATCGCCAACCGTAAGCCCTCGACTGTTTCCCACACATGGGTCAGGCATGCAGGATCAACATGCAGGCGGGCCAGCCTTCTTCAAACAGCGTCGGTGAACAATCAGATGAATCTTCCAGACATAGATGTAGTGATCCAGGCGGTTGGTCAGGACACCAGCTCGGCGTCCCTGTCCCGGCTACTCCAGGAACTGGAAGTCGACGGAGCCGAGTTTGGCCGCAATCCGTTGAAATTGACTGGAAGGCGGCTTTGGACCGATGAGGAAAGTTCGCTGCAGTTGGAATTCAAGGATATCGGGCTGCTGGCGGACATCCCGTACCACGACTTGGAAAACGGGCCCTGGATATTGACGAAGGCAGTGTTCTGGGGATGTGGGAAGAACAATCGCGCCTACTCTGGCCCTTTGCCCCATGGCCTGAACTTCTCAATGTCGCGTAAGCATGTGCGGGACCGATTTGCGGACCTGAATGCAGGGGATGCCATGGTGATAGGGCTGTCTGGCAATGTGGATATGTGGAGTATCAGCGGCCTGGAATGTGGGGTTAATTTCGCCGGCCCAAATGGTTCGATTCGTTGCATTTCCTTGGGGGTTCAGATCAAGCGTGGCGATCACCAACCGTAAATCCGGCAGGTAGCTACTCGCCTCAGTAAAGGACAAGCGAGTCTTCATGAATCATCCAACTGTTGAAGAGTTCATCGCTGGGATCGTTAGAGATTCAGAATCGCAGGAGCTCGAAACCATCTTTTCCAGGATCGGAATCCAGCTTCAGAATCTGGATGACTACCGTTTGGGTGTCAGTGGTCACCGGATCTGGGCAGATGACGCTGCTGGACTGCAGCTTGAATTCAAGGATGCCGGGCTGCTCTCGGAGATCCCTTATCACGACATCGATGATGGCCCCTGGATACTCACCGACGTGATCTTTTGGGGCTGGCGAAAGGAAGCGGCCACCTGGTATGAAGGGCCAATGCCTTTCGGCCTGAACTTCCTGATGTCCAGGGACCAGGTCAGGTCCGAGGTATCTGCCGATTTAGGGGCGCCTAAGGTGTTTGGTTTGTCCGGCAATGTCGACGCATGGACGCTCGGAAAGCTGGAGCTTGCTGTCGACTATGACGGTGAAAGGGGAATCCGTTGCGTCAGCCTGGGGTTGCCGCCAGAGGAATGAACGAAATGGACCTCCAGGCGATAATGGCCCTCTTTGGTAAAAGCGCTGCTAATCCAGCCGTCACGACGATGCTTCAGTCGCTGGGCGTCAAGCGAAGTCCAGAACTGGCCCGTCCTGCCAGAAGTCCTTATGAGGCCATTCTGCGTGCGAGCGACCTGGGCATGCTGTTCTCTTTCAGCGACCGAAATTACTGGAATGGACGATCTGTAGCGTCGCACGGCAAGAGCAGGGTGCTTGTTTTCACCAATGTTGCCGTCACCTCGGGAATTCCGGACGTCATGCGTCGCTATCAGGGTGTTCTGCCTTTTGGCCTGCAGTGGGAGGACGACAGGACTACAGCGCGCGCTAAACTGGCTGCGGCAGGGTGGGGGGATAGACTGCATGCTGGCAGGCGCGACGCTTGGTGGTTGCCTGATTACCGCATCCGTTTGACCTATCAACCTGCGCGCATCCAACGTGCCGCCGAGCCAGGGATTTTTGATGTCAGCGTGGGAATTCCCATGCCCTCGTTGGCCCGCGCATCGACAATGCAGGAGTACCCCTCAGCGGAGCAGGTGCTTGCTGTCCTCGGGAAATCGACCGGGGACGCTGATTTCCAGGCGGTGTTCCGGGGATTTGGTCTTGCGAGTCTGATGGCGGAGGCGAGCAGCGAGGTCGTCGATAGAGCCGACGAGCATGGCTTCATCCTTTACTTCGACAGTAGGCGAGGCGTACCCGGTAGCCATCCGGTATGCATCGGTATCAGTTTTGTCCGCGATCGACTGGGGAACTCAAGAGCCTGGGCTGGGCCGCTGCCATTCGGTCTTCAATTCGATGATCCGCCGTCCATTCTCGAAGAGCGCATGGGTCAACGCGCCAGTCGTTGGCGTGATGAAGGAACATTCGGCAGCGCGAGCTGGTCGCTGCCTGGTCTTCACGTGAGTGTGAATTTTGACAGTCTGGACAACTGTCTCGAGTCTGTCCGTGTGGTCGCAGAAGGACATCGCACGTCCAATTGCCAGCCGCGCGGCTGATCTTGCCCGCAGTACATAACAAAACACCCGCCGGATCACTCCGGCGGGTGTGAGAGATGTGGCTAGGAGTTGCCGGCCAGCGGCCGGCACTACCCCTTACCAGGTGTACTTGATCCGCCCGTACACATACGCGCCGTTGAAGCCGAACGGCGAGTAGTTGCTGTACGGCAGCATGCCGAAGGTGGAGTTCTGCAGGTCTTCGGTGCGGTCCGGGTACTTGTCCAGCAGGTTGTCGGCGCCCACGGTCAGGGTCCAGTTGCTGCTCGGCTTGTAGCTGGCCGAGGCATCCACCACCCAGGCATCGCCGTAGGTCTGGTCGCGCAGCGCGGTGGCCGAGTTGCGCACGGTGAACTTGCCGTAGCGGGTTGCGGCCAGGCCCAGTTCCCAGTGGTCCGAACGCCAGGTGCCACTCAGGATCGCCTTGTCGCGCGGGTAGCTGTCCTCGATGCGGCCGATCTCATCTCGGCCGATCAGTGACTGGGTCAGGCCCAGCGTGCCAAACACCGCCGGGGTGCCGCCGACGCGGCGCACTTCGGTGTCGTTGTAGCTGTAGGCGGCGGTCAGCTCCAGGCTGCTGGCGCTGAACGGCACGGTGTAGCTGGAGACGAAGTCGACGCCGCGGGTGCGCGTATCCAGGCCGTTGGTGAAGTACGAGAACGCGGTCACCTGCGGCAGGCCGAGGGTGCCCAGCAGCGCGCTGGTGGCGGCGTTGGTGGTGATGCTGGACGAGAGCGCGATGCGGTCATCAATGTCGATCTGGTACGCATCGACGGTGATGTACAGGCGGTCCACCGGCTGCAGCACCAGGCCCAGGCTGTAGGAGGTGGAGGTCTCGGCCTTCAACGGCGAGGCGCCCAGTGCCTGCGCGGCCGGGCTGGTGGTCGGGAAGGTGCCACGCTCGACGAACACGCCATTGAGGAACTGGCTGGTGACGGCCTGGTAACCCTGCTGCGCCAGCGACGGTGCACGGAAGCCGCTGGAGGCGGTTGCCCGCAGCGCGACCTTGTCGGTGAATGCATAGCGCGCCGACAGCTTGCCGGAGAAGCGGTCGCCGAAGTCTGAGTAGTCCTCGTAGCGGCCGGTGATGCCCGCCGAGAACTTCTCGGTCAGGTCCGCTTCCAGGCCTGCATAGACCGCGTAGTTGTGGCGGTCGGCATGCACTTCATTGGTCGGGGTGAAGCCACCGAAGCCCTGCGCGCCGCTGCCGGTGTACGAGTTCAGTTCGCCCGGCTTCTGGTCCCACTTCTCCTTGCGATACTCACCACCGAAGGACAGCGTGACCGGGTAGGCCAGGCCCCAGTCCAGCGACTTGGTCAGGTCGGCGTTGAAGATGTCCTGCTGGTACTTCAGCGTGCCGTCGTAGAACGAGCGCGGGCTGGTCGCACCGAGGCTGTAGTTGATGCTGTTGCGGGTGTGGAAATCGAGGGTGTTCTCGCCGTGGTTCAGGCTCAGGTCCCAGGTCCAGCCGTTGTCGGTGTTGCCCTTGACCCCGGCCACCAGCGAGCGGTCCTTGGAATACTGGTTGATCTCCGGCACGAAGCCATCCGGGTAGGTCTGCGCCAGCAGCGCGCTCTGCCCGCTGTGGTTGCGTGAGCGGTAGAACGCGAACGAGGTGATGTCGCGGTTGCTCAGCAGCGCGCTGGCGTAGCCGGTCACGTGGTCGCTGAAGTCGAAGCTGGCGTTGGCCGATGCCGCAGTCGCATCCACGCGCGGGTCGCCGACGATGAAGGTCTTCTGGCCGATGCTCGGGAAGTTACCGGTGTTCGGCGTGGTGCCGCGGTACGGGCCGGCGCGGTTGCTTTCGTCCTGCTGGCTGATCTGGCCGGCCACGTGCACGCGGCCACGGCCGTTGCCGAACTCGACGCCGGTATCGCCGGAGAGCTGGTACTTGTTGCCGTCACCGGCCGAGTACTGGCCGTAGTCCACCGCCAGGCTGCCGCCACTGCCGCTGCCCTTGAGCACGATGTTGATGACGCCGGCAATGGCGTCCGAGCCGTACTGTGCCGACGCACCGTCGCGCAGCACTTCCACGCGCTCGATGGCGGCGATCGGAATCGCGTTGATGTCCACGGCGGACGAGCCACGGCCGATGCTGCCGTTGACGTTGATCATCGCCGAGGTATGGCGGCGCTTGCCGTTGACCAGCACCAGCACCTGGTCCGGCGACAGGCCGCGCAGCTGCGCCGGGCGCACGCCGCTGGTGCCGTCGGTCAGGGCCGGGCGCGGGAAGTTCAGCGAGGGCAGCGCGCGCGACAGCGCCGTGGCCAGTTCGCTGGTGCCGGTGGACTGCAGTGCTTCGGGGGTAATGATGTCGATCGGCGATTGCGATTCGGCCACCGTGCGGTCGGCCACGCGGGTGCCGGTGACGATCACCGTGTCCAGGGTGTTGGCGGCGGTGCCGGCCTGCTGGGCAGCGGCAACGAACGGAGAGCCACCGAGTGCGACAGCGACGGCGGCGGCGATCAGGCTGGTCTTGCGGGTCATCGGGATGGGGCTCCGGTTGGCGGGGGCGGCACCGGAATCGACATCACGGGGGTGAGGCGGACGGCGGTTGTTGCGGTGCGCAAAGCAGGAATTAACGGGATATTCAGTGGCTGTCAAATGCCGGTCATCGGGAAAAACGTTGCAGAAGCAACCATTTAGCCTGGATCGGAGCTTGCGGGGAGGGGCCCGGGAGGCGCGCGGCGAGGACGTGGGAGAGAGAAACGTCGGCCGCTGCGCATCCCGGGGCGCGTCAAGTATTCGTTAACGCTAGAATTGCGTCGCAGGAACAGTGCTCACCAGCACATTCCATTCGGTTATATGGACGCCTCCCCCGATGATCTCCCTTCGTAATTTCGCCTTGCGCCGCGGCGAGCGGCTGCTGTTGTCCAATGTCGACCTGACCCTGCACGCCGGTTACCGGGTGGGTGTGGTCGGCCGCAACGGTGCTGGCAAGTCCAGCCTGTTCGCGGCGGTGAAGGGCGAGCTGGAGGCGGACAAGGGCGATGTCGATCTGCCCGGCAAGGTGCGCATCGCCAGCGTTGCCCAGGAAACCCCGTCGCTGCCCGACCCGGCGCTGAGCTTCGTGCTGGGCGGCGACATCGAAGTGGCCGCGGTGCTGGCCGCCGAGGCCGAGGCCACCGCCCGTGAAGACTGGGAAGCGGTGGCCGAAGCCCACACGAAGATGGCCGAGCTCAATGCCTACGACGCCGAAGCGCGCGCCGGCAAGCTGCTGCATGGCCTCGGCTTCCCGGCCGAGACCCACCATCGCGCGGTGTCCTCGTTCTCCGGCGGCTGGCGCGTTCGCCTGAACCTGGCCCGCGCGCTGATGATGCCCAGTGACCTGCTGCTGCTGGACGAACCGACCAACCACCTGGATCTGGACGCGGTGTATTGGCTGGAGCAGTGGCTGCTGAAGTACCCGGGCACCCTGCTGCTGATCTCGCATGACCGCGAGTTCCTCGACAACGTGGCCACCCACACCCTGCACCTGCACGGTGGCGGCGCCAAGCTCTACCCGGGCGGCTACACCGACTTCGAGCGCCAGCGCGCCGAACAGCTGCGCCAGCAGCAGATCGCGCACGAGAAGGAACAGGCCGAGCGCGCCCACCTGCAGAGCTTCATCGACCGCTTCAAGGCGCAGGCCAGCAAGGCCGCGCAGGCGCAGAGCCGCATGAAGCGCCTGGCCAAGCTGGCCGGTACCGAAGCGGTGCGTGCCGAGCGCGAGTTCCGCATCGAATTCGCGCCGCCGGCCAAGCTGCCGTTCTCATTGATTCGCCTGAACCACGTCGAGGCCGGTTACGGCAAGGATGCGGTGATCCTGCACAACGTCGGCTTCGGCCTGGAAGCGGGCCAGCGCATCGGCCTGCTCGGCCCGAACGGTGCGGGTAAAACCACCCTGGTGAAAACCCTGGTGGGCGAACTGGCACCGATCGTGGGCGAGCGCATGGCGCATCCCGACCTGAAGATCGGCTACTTCGCCCAGCACACGGTGGAGTCGCTGCACGAAGGCCAGTCGCCGATGGAGCACTTCCGCGAAATCGCCCCGGATGCGCCGAACCAGTCGTTCCGCGATTTCCTTGGCAAGTGGAATTTCCCGGGCGACCGCGCGTTCGAGCCGGTCGATGGTTTCTCCGGTGGCGAGCGCGCACGCCTGGCGCTGGCACTGATCGCCTGGCAGCAGCCGAACGTGCTGCTGCTGGACGAACCGACCAACCACCTTGACCTGGAAATGCGCGAAGCGCTGGCCGAAGCACTGGCCACCTTCGAGGGCGCGATCGTGATGGTCTCGCATGACCGCCACCTGATCGGCCTGGTCTGCGATACCTATTGGCGCGTGGCTGATGGCGTGGTCGAGCCGTTCGACGGCGATCTGGATGCCTACGCCGCGTGGCTGCGTACCCGCCCGCAGGCACAGGGCACCAAGGCCCGCATGGAGCAGGTGGAAGAGCCGGTGGTGGTCAAGACCGCGCCGGTGGCGCAGGTAGTGCAGAAAAAGCCGGTGAACCCGCACAAGCTGGCCGCCGCCGAGGCCAAGGTAGCCGAGCTGGAAGGCGCGCTGGCCGAGCTGGACCGCCAGTTGGCCGACCCGGCCAACTACGCCGATGCCACCCGCATGGCGGTGATCGGCCGTGACCGCGAAACCGCCGCCGCGCAGCTTGAAAAGGCCGAAGCGGCCTGGATGGAACTGCTGGAGTCCTGATGCCATGGGTAGCGCCGGGCCATGCCCGGCGAGCGCAACGGATCGCAAAAGCCGCCGGGCATGGCCCGGCGCTACCCACGTCGCCTGCGTTTCATCCCTGCGCCTGCAGCCATTCGCGGAATCGCTTCGCCGGTTCACGCTCGGCGCGCGAGCGCAATCGTGTCAGCCAGTAGCGCCCCAGCTCCAGCGTGGTGCTGAACGGCTGCAGCAGGCGACCTTCGGCCAGCTCCTGCTCGAACATGCGCAGCGGCAGCAGCGCCACGCCGGCGCCGCCGACCGCGGCCATCGCCACTGTCAATGACGAATCAAACACCGGCCCGCGGGCTTCCACGCCACTCACTCCTGCCGCCTGCAACCAGCGCGGCCATTCGTCGCTGCGGTAGGAGCGCAGCAGCGGCAGCGTGCCCAGGTCGCGCGGCTGTTTCAGCCGCCGCGCCAGTGCCGGCGCGCACAGCGGCGCGAACGGCGCGTCGAGGATCGCCGTGCAGGCCTGGCCCTGCCAATCGCCATCACCAAACCGGATGGCCAGGTCCAGGCCTTCGCCGGCCAGGTCGATGCGGTTGTTGTGGGTCTGCAGGCGCAGCTCGATGTCCGGGTGCGCGGCCTCGAATGCGGCCAGCCGTGGCAGCAGCCAGCCGGTGGCGAAGGTGCCGACCACGCCCAGCGTCAGCACTTCACGGGCCGGCCCGCCGGTATAGCGCGCAATGCTGGCGGAGATGCGCTCGAACGATTCGTTGAGCACCGGATACAGCGCCGCGCCTTCGTCGGTGAGCGCCACGCCGCGTGGCAGGCGATGGAACAGGCGGATGCCGAGCCGGTCCTCCAGCCCACGGATCTGGTGGCTCAGCGCGGCCTGGCTGACACACAGCTCCAGCGCGGCACGGGTGAAGTTCTGGTGGCGGGCGGCGGCCTCGAAGGCGCGCAGCGCGTTCAGTGGCAGGGTGGGATGCAGCATCGTCGAGTCGTGAGCCTGGATGATGGCTGATCCTAACGCCTGGGCAGGGAAGGCCGCTAATCGCAGGAATTGATGCAATAGACATCAATAAATCTAATGGCTGGTGCTGAGTTTTCGCGCTGGTCGTCCTGGCCGTGGGTTCCAATAATCGAACGGTCCCCAGGAGAACCCCCGCATGCTCGCCCGTCGCCGATTCCTGCAGTTCAGTGGTGCCGCTGTTGCTTCTTCGCTTGCCCTGCCGTTGCTGGCACGTGCAGCGGGCAAGGCCGCCGCCAACGCACCCACAGACACCGCCATCAACGCCGCCGGTGATTTCGCCGCGCTGGAAAAGGCCTGCGCAGGACGCTTGGGCGTGACCCTGCTCGATACCGCAAGCAGTCGCCGCGTCGGCCATCGCCAGGACGAGCGCTTCCCGATGTGCAGCACCTTCAAGAGCATGCTGGCCGCGACCGTGCTCAGCCAGGCCGAGCGCGCACCCGCGCTGCTCGACCGGCGCGTACCGGTGCGCGAGGCCGACCTGCTCTCGCACGCACCGGTCACCCGCCGTCATGCCGGCAAGGATATGACCGTGCGCGACCTGTGCCGGGCCACGATCATCACCAGCGACAACACCGCCGCCAACCTGTTGTTCGGCGTGGTCGGTGGCCCGCCGGCGGTGACCGCGTTCCTGCGCGCCAGCGGTGATGCGGTCAGCCGCAGCGACCGGCTGGAGCCGGAAATGAACAGCTTCGCCGAAGGCGACCCGCGCGACACCACCACACCGGCGGCGATGGCTGGTTCGCTGCAGCGTGTGGTGCTGGGGAAAGTGCTGCAGCCGGCATCGCGGCAGCAGCTGGCCGACTGGCTGATCGACAACGAGACTGGCGACGCCTGCCTGCGCGCGGGCCTCGGCAAGCGCTGGCGCGTTGGCGACAAGACCGGCAGCAATGGCGAGGACGCGCGCAACGACATCGCCGTGTTGTGGCCGCGCGCGGGCGGCGCACCGTGGGTGCTGACCGCCTATCTGCAGGCCGGCGCGATCAGCAATGAGCAGCGCGCCCTGGTGCTGGCCCAGGTGGGCCGGATCGCCGATCGACTGATTGGATGAGGTAACCGGGGTCATTCAAACGTGGCTTGCCGGATCGGTTCGGCGCGCGCATCCTGCGCGCGTTCGAACCCCACGGAAGACCCCGATGAGCCATGAGTTGATCTACCTGCTGCTGATCTTCGCGCTGCTGGTGATCCCGCGCGCGCTGCAGCGCTTCAGCCTGCCCGCACCACTGACCTGCCTGCTGTTCGGCATCATCGGCATGCTCTGGCTGGGCGACCAGGCCCACGATGCGGTGATCGGCCTTCTGGCCACGCTGGGGATTTCCTCGCTGTTCCTGTTCGCCGGCCTGGAAGTGGACCTGCAGGCGCTGCGCCGTGGCATGTGGCCGCTGCTGGCGCATCTGGTGATCCGTACCGGCACGCTGTTCGGCGTAGGCTGGCTGGCCTGGCGCTACGCGGGATTGCCCTGGCAGGCTGCCGGCCTGCTGGCCCTGGCGCTGCTGACGCCCTCCACCGGTTTCATCATGGATTCGCTGTCGCGGCTGGGCCTGAGCGAGGACGAGCGGTTCTGGGTGACCAGCAAGGCCATCGCCGGCGAACTGCTGGCGCTGGCGGCGTTGTTCATCGTGCTGCAGGCGGGCGATCCGGGGCATATGGCGCTGTCCAGCCTGGCCCTGCTGGCGATGATGGTCGGCCTGCCGCTGCTGTTCATCGGCCTGGGCCGTTGGGTGGCGCCGCACGCGCCGGGCTCGGAATTCTCGCTGCTGGTGATGGTGGGCATGGTCGCGGCCTACATCACCTACCTGCTGGGCGTGTACTACCTGGTCGGCGCGTTCATCGCCGGGCTGGTCGCGCGCCTGCTGCACCAGCGCATGCCGTTGCTGGCCTCGCACGAGAACCTGCATGCGCTGCGCCTGTTCGCCTCGTTCTTCGTGCCGTTCTACTTCTTCAACGCCGGCACCAAGGTGCCCGCCGAAGCGCTCAGCTTCGAGGCCCTGGGGCTGGGCATCGTGATCACCCTGGTGGTGCTGCCGCTGCGCATCGGCGTGGTCTGGCTGCAGCGCCGGGTCATGTTCGGCGAGAGCTTCCGCAGCAGCCTGCGGGTCTCGCTAGCGTTGGCTCCGACCCTCATCTTCACCCTGGTGCTGGCGGCGATCATGCGCGAGCGCTTCCAGATCCCGGCGGTGCTGTTCGGCGCGCTGTTGCTGTATGCGGCGTTGACCACGCTGCTGCCGTCGCTGGTGTTCCGTACCCCGTTCGATGTCGATCCGGTCGAGCAGGAACCTGCGGGTGAAGGCGAAGCCGCGCCGGTGGCAGCCACAGAAACACTGCCGGCGGCATCTGCCCTCGATCGCTGAGCGGATGCTGCGCGTGCGGTTTGCGCACTTCGGCCATGGCCGTTAGGGTTGGGGTATGAAACTGCCTGCCGCCGTCACCGCTTCCGTCCTCCTGCTCAGCCTTGCTGCCTGTACGCAGCGCTCCGACACGGTCGCCCATGATCTGGCGACCGCACCGGCCGATGCCTTCATGGCCGCCATCGCCGCGCATTGCGGCCAGGCTTACGCCGGCAAGGTGGTGGAGGACACGCCGGCGCCGACAGGGAAGGACCCGTTCGCCGGGCAGCGCCTGGTGATGCATGTGCGCGGCTGTGCCGACCCGGCGCATGAGCTGCGCATCCCGTTCCACGTGGGGGATGACCACTCGCGCACGTGGGTGCTGACCCGCACGCCGAACGGGCTGCGCCTGAAGCACGACCATCGCCACGAAGACGGCAGCCCCGACGCGATCACCCTGTACGGTGGCGACAGCACGCCGCCGGGCACTGCCGAGCGCCAGCAGTTCCCGGCCGATGCCGATTCGGTGGCGATGTTCCGCCGCGCCGACATGCTGGCCTCCACGCACAACACCTGGGCGATGGAAATCGATCCCGACCAGACGTTCGTCTACGAGCTGACGCGCCCGGACGGCCGCCGCTTCCGCGTGCAGTTCGATCTGAGCAGGCCGGTCGACCTGCCGCCGCCGCCTTGGGGTGATGAGGCCGCGCAGCCAGCCCGGTAGCGCCGGGCCGTGCCCGGCGGGTTTTCTGCAGTTGACCGCGCCACTGCGCTCGCCGGGCATGGCCCGGCGCTACCCCTCACCGCGTGCCGAAACGTGCCCGGCAGCCGTTGCTCACCCACACCTGGCCACGCGCGTAGCCCCAGCTGCGGCCTTCCTGGCAGGCACTGCCGGACAGCTGCTGCTGCAGCACCGGACGGCCCTGGCGCTCATCCCAGTCGCAGGTCTGCGAGCGGTTGTTGTTGCTGCTGCAGGTCACCGTGTAATTGCTGTTTCCGCCGCCCCAGCCACCGCCGCCACCGCCCCAGCCACGGGCTTCGGCGAATTCGGCACGGCAACCGCCACTGACCCAGACCGCGCCATTGCGCACGCCCCAGGTACGCCCTTCGTTGCAGGGGCTGCCAGACAGCTGGCGGACCAGGCGGGCATTGCGCCAGCCGACCGGGCAGCTGCGCTCACGGTTGTTCTGGCTCTCGCAGCGGATGGTCTCGCCGGGCCGGCCGTTGTTGCCGCCCCAGCCACCGCCATTGCCGCCGCCCCAGCCACCGCGGGCCTCGACGAACTCCGCTCGGCAGCCGTTGGTGACCCAGATGCTGCCGTTACGGCTGCCCCAGGTTCGTCCTTCATCACAGTCCGAGCCGGACAGCTGGCGCACCAGCTGCGCATTGCGCCAGCCGGTGTTGCAGACCCGTTCGCGGTTGTTCTGGCTTTCGCAGCGGACCACGCCGCTCTGCGCATGCGCGGAAGGGGCGGGCAGGGCAAGGGTACCCAGGGCACCCAGGCTGAGGGTTACGGCCAGGCTGGCCAGGGACAGCGGTTTCATGGCGGCATCCCATACGGTGGCAGGTGCCCGACTATAGGGAGGGGGGCGATCAAGCCGGTGTGACTGGCCGGATTTGCCCCGGCCGGGGCCTCGGCCGCAGAATACGAGGCTTTCCGGCCCCCATCCGGTGCCGGCGTTCTCCAGCGGAGCTTCCCCCCATGCGTACCCACTTCTGCGGCCTGGTCGATGAGACCCTGATTGGCCAGACTGTCACCCTCGCCGGCTGGACCGACGTGGCCCGTAACCAGGGCGGCGTCTGCTTCATCGATCTTCGAGATCATGAAGGCATCGTGCAGGTGACCGTGGAAGTCGACAACGCCGACGTGTTTGCCGTGGCCGCGTCGCTGGGCTATGAGGACGTGCTGCAGGTGGAAGGCGTGGTGCGTGCCCGCCACGCGGTGAACGACAAGATGCGCACCGGCAAGGTGGAAGTGATCGCCACTGCCATCACCGTGCTGAACAAGGCCGCGCCGCTGCCGTTCCACGCCCACGAGAACCCGGGCGAAGAAACCCGCCTGAAGTACCGCTACCTGGACCTGCGCCGCCCGGAGATGCAGCGCATGCAGCGCACCCGCATCAAGCTGGTGCAGGCCCTGCGCCGCCACCTGGACGAGAAGGGCTTCCAGGACATCGAGACCCCGATCCTGACCAAGGCCACCCCGGAAGGCGCCCGCGACTTCCTGGTGCCGGCGCGCATGCACCCGGGCGAGTTCTACGCCCTGCCGCAGAGCCCGCAGCTGTTCAAGCAGATCCTGATGGTGGCCGGCTTCGACCGTTACTACCAGATCGCGCGCTGCTTCCGCGACGAAGCCCTGCGTGCCGACCGCCAGCTGGAATTCACCCAGCTGGACATGGAATTCGCCTTCGTCCGCGAGCGCGACGTGCAGGACTTCGTCGAAGACATGATCCGCGCCATCTTCAAGGAAGTGGTGGACGTGCAGCTGGACGCCAGCTTCCCGCGCATGACCTGGGCCGAGGCGATGCGTCGCTACGGTTCGGACAAGCCGGACCTGCGCATCGCGCTGGAACTGGTGGACGTGGCCGAGCTGGTCAAGGACAGCGAATTTGCCGTGTTCACCGGCCCGGCCAACGATGCCGAAGGCCGCGTTGCCGCGCTGCGCATCCCGGGCGGTGCAGCGCTCAGCCGCAAGCAGATCGACGAGTACGCCGCGCATGCCGCCAAGTACGGTGCCAAGGGTCTGGCCTACATCAAGATCGCCGACAACGGCGAAGTCAGCTCGCCGATCCAGAAGTTCTTCAGCGAGGAATCCTTCGCTGCGCTGGTCGCGCACGTCGGCGCCGGCAACGGCGACATCGTGTTCTTCGGTGCCGGTGGCTACAACAAGGTTTCCGACTTCATGGGCGCGCTGCGCCTGAAGGCCGGCAAGGACTTCGGCCTGGTCGCCGACGGCTGGGCACCGCTGTGGGTCACCGACTTCCCGATGTTCGAGTGGGACGAGGAAGAACAGCGCTACGTCGCCCTGCATCACCCCTTCACCGCACCGGCCGTGGACGACATCGCCGACCTGCGCGCCAACGCCCGTACCGCCGTCTCGCGCGGCTACGACATGGTGCTCAACGGCAATGAGATCGGCGGTGGTTCGATCCGTATTCACCGTCCGGACATGCAGAGCGCAGTGTTCGAGCTGCTCGGCATCGGTGCCGAAGAAGCCCGCGCCAAGTTCGGCTTCCTGCTCGACGCGCTGAACTACGGCGCGCCGCCGCACGGTGGCATCGCCTTCGGCATCGACCGCATCGCCGCGCTGATGGCCGGCACCGAGTCGATCCGCGACGTCATCCCGTTCCCGAAGACCACCGGTGCACAGGATCTGATGACCGACGCGCCGTCGCCGATCGTCGACGCGCAGCTGGCCGAAGTGCACATCCAGGTTCGCCCCAAGACCAACTGATCAGGAGATCCAGGCAATGACCGAGTTCGCGTTTTCGCTGGAGTGGGAAAAGCTGGGCAATGAAGGCGCCGAGGCCAATCTGGTCACCGAGCGTGCACGCGTGTTCGGGGGCTGGCTGGTTCGTGTGGGTACCAACCCGGCGGCGATGGCCCTGACCTTCGTCGCCGACGGCGAAGGCCGTTGGGACGGTGAAGACTTCGGCGTCGAGGATTACGAGGACGACGAAGAGGAAGAGTACGACGAGGACGAGGAAGGCGAGGAAGAAGAGGACGAGGACGAAGAGGAATACGAGGAAGAGGACGAGGAAGAAGAAGCGGAGTCGCCTGAAAAGGCTTGACCCGCCCTTCGCCCTGACGTCAACTTCCTGCATGTATTCGATCCGCCGCGCCACTGTGGACGACGCGCCGACCCTGTCGGCGCTGGCTGCCCGCACGTTCACCGAAACCTTCGGCCATCTGTATCCGCCGCAGGACCTGCAGGCCTTCCTTGAGGAGGCCTACACGGTCGAGCGCCAGCGCGTGATCCTGGCCCACCCCGACTACGCGGTGTGGCTGCTGGAGCTGGACGGGGAGGCGGTCGGCCATGCCGCCGCCGGCCCCTGTGGCCTGCCGCATCCCGAGGTGAAACCCGGTGACGGCGAACTCAAGCGCCTGTACCTGATCAAGGCCCAGCAGAACTGTGGCTGGGGCAGCCGCCTGCTGGAAACCGCGCTGGCCTGGCTGGAGCACGAAGGCCCGCGCACGCTGTGGCTGGGCGTGTGGTCGGAGAACTTCGGCGCACAGCGCTTCTACGCCCGCTATGGATTCGAGAAGGCGGGCGAATATCTGTTCCCGGTCGGCGACACCCACGATCTTGAATTCATCCTGCGCCGCACACCGCGCGCAGCCTGACGTTCACCGCCGCTTGCTGCGCGCGCGTGTTCAATCACCGTACGTTCCCGCCCCGCTGACCGCCAGGCTGTTTGCATGACTCCCCCCGTATTGCTGCTGCATGGCATCTGGAATGCCCGTGCCTGGGTCGGGCCGCTGGCCTGGCGCCTGCGCGCACGTGGTTTCCAGGTGCACGCGTTCGGCTATTCCTCGGTATTCGGTGGTCCCGACGTGGCCGTGCCGCAGCTGCTGGAGCGGCTGACCGATGCCGGCCCGTTGTCGCTGGTCGGACACAGCCTGGGGGGATTGCTGGCGCTGGAGGCCTTGCGCCGCCAGCCGCAGCTGGATGTGCAGCGCGTGGTCTGCCTGGGCTCGCCGCTGCGCGGCAGTGGCACTGCGCGTTCGTTGTCCGAGCACGGCTGGGGCCTCGCGTTGGGGCGCAGCAGCGACCTGCTGCTGGATGGCCTGCCGGACTGGCAGGGCAGGGCCGAGGTTGGCCTGATCGCCGGTTCGGTGCCGCATGGGCTGGGCAGCCTGCTGGGGGCCATCGACGATGCCTCGGACGGCACCGTGGCCCTGGCTGAGACGCGCCTGCCGGGTCTGGCCGACCATTGCGTGGTCCGCACCAGCCACAGTGGCCTGGTGGTGTCGCCCGACGCCGCACGGCAGACCGCCCATTTCCTGCGCCACGGCCAGTTCGACCACAGCCGCGACGCGGCCGCCGCGTAAGGCCCGGCGGTGGGACCGTTCTGTAGAGCCGAGCCCACGCTCGGCTGCATTCCGTCGGGCCCATTGAGCCGAGCATGGGCTCGGCTCTACAACAATACGGGCCTAGACACGGTTGCAGCGCCCGATCAGGTAGAATCCGCGCCTTGATCCTGAAGCAGCCAGACGGTAGCACCCATGGGTAGAGGCCCCTCCATCGAAGCCCGCAAGAACGCGTCCGACGCGAAGCGCGGCAAGATTTTCACCAAGATCATCCGTGAGATCGGCGTTGCCGCGCGCGGCGGTGGAGGCGACCCCAACAACAACCCGCGCCTGCGCGTGGCGATGGACAAGGGCCTGGCCGTGAACATGTCCAAGGACGTGATCGAGCGCGCCATCAAGAAGGCCACCGGTGAACTGGAAGGCGTCGATTACGAGGAAATCCGCTACGAGGGCTATGCCCCGGGCGGCGTGGCCGTGATCGTCGACTGCCTGACCGACAACCGCGTGCGCACCGTGGCCGATGTCCGCCATGCGTTCAGCAAGTGCGGCGGCAACATGGGCACCGAAGGCTCGGTGGCCTTCATGTTCAAGCGCCTGGGCGTGCTCAGCTTCGCCCCGGGCGTCGACGAGGAAGCCATCACCGAGGCGGCCATCGAGGCCGGCGCCGATGACATCGTGGTCTATCCGGACGATGGCTCGATCGATGTGGTCACCAGCCCTGACGCGTTCAACGCGGTCAAGGATGCAATGACCGCTGCGGGCCATGTCGCCGACCACGCCGAGATCACCTTCCGCGCCGACAACGACATCAAGGTCGAAGGCGACGTCGCCCTGCAGGTCAAGAAGCTGCTGGACATGCTGGAAGACCTGGACGACGTGCAGGACGTGTACTCCAACGCCGAACTCGGCGCCGACGCCTACGCCTGAGCCGTCTTCGACGGCCTGGGCGCGGGCCGTTGAACGGTCACCGCGGACAGTCATGAGCCCATACGCCTGCCAGCGCCTCCCGTTCCGCCCCGCCAGGAGTGCCGCATGACCCGCATCCTCGGCATCGATCCCGGTTCGCAGCGGACCGGGGTCGGCATCATTGATGTCGACGCCACCGGAAAGGTCAGCCACGTGCATCACCAGCCGCTGGTGCTGCTGGGCGCCGACGATTTCCCGCAGCGCATGAAGCTGCTGGTGCTGGGCCTGGCCGACCTGTGCCGCGAGTACCAGCCGCAGGAAGTGGCCATCGAACGCGTGTTCATGGCCCGCAACCCCGATTCAGCACTGAAGCTGGGCCAGGCCCGTGGCGCGGCGATTTCCGCCGTGGTGCTGCGCGACCTGCCGGTGCATGAATATGCCGCCAGCGAGATCAAGCTGGCGGTGGTCGGTCGTGGTGGCGCCGAAAAGCAACAGGTTCAACACATGGTCGGGCTCATGCTCAACCTGAAAACCAAGCTGCAGGCCGACGCGGCCGACGCGTTGGCGGTGGCTATCACCCATGCCCACGTAAGGGCAACGGCCAACCGCCTGGGGCTCAGTGCCCGCCAGGCGTGGGGCCGCAAATGAGGAGCTGCACGCAATGATCGGTCGACTGCGCGGCATCGTCGCCTACAAGGCGCCGCCGTGGCTGGTGGTGGACGTGAACGGAGTGGGCTACGAGCTGGAGGCGCCGATGAGCACCTTCTATGACCTGCCCGAGCTCGGCCGCGAGGTCACCCTGTACACCCATTACGCGCAGAAGGAAGACAGCGTCTCGCTGTACGGCTTCCTGCGCGAGGGCGAGCGGCGCCTGTTCCGCGACGTGCAGAAGGTCAGTGGCATCGGCGCGAAGATCGCGCTGGCCGTGCTGTCCGGCGTCACCGTCGAGGAGTTCGCGCGCATGGTCCAGGCCGGTGACATCACCGCGCTGACCCGCATTCCGGGCATCGGCAAGAAGACCGCCGAGCGCATGGTGCTGGAGCTGCGTGACCGCGCCGCCCAGTTCGGTGCCGGCGGCGCGCTGCCCACCGGCAGTGGCCCGGCTCCGGCCGACCCGCTGTCCGATGCGACCGTGGCGTTGCAGCAGCTGGGCTACAAGCCGGCCGAAGCCGCGCGCATGGCCCGCGACGCCTTCAATGAGGGCGACGAAGTGGCCACCGTGATCCGCAAGGCGCTGCAGTCGGCGCTGCGCTGACCTGCCTTTCTTTCCCCCAACCCACCGCCTGAGCTTCGCCAGGAGTCCCATGTCCAGCAGTCAAACCCCGCACGCCGCCGCCCCAGGCGGCCATGGTCACGCCCCTCCAGCCGGAGGCATGGCGCTGATCATCGGTGCGATCGGCGTGGTCTTCGGCGATATCGGTACCAGCCCGCTGTACACCCTGAAGGAGGCGTTCTCGCCGCACTACGGGCTCAACAGCGACCACGACACGGTACTGGGCGTGCTCTCGCTGGCGTTCTGGGCACTGAACATCGTGGTCACGCTGAAGTACGTGACCATCATCATGCGCGCCGACAATGACGGCGAAGGCGGCATCATGGCGCTGATGGCGCTGACCCAGCGCACGCTGCGCAACGGGTCACGCTCGGCGTACGTGGTCGGCATCCTCGGCATTTTCGGTGCCTCGCTGTTCTTCGGCGATGGCGTGATCACGCCGGCGATTTCGGTGCTGGGCGCCGTCGAAGGCCTGGAGGTGGCCGCGCCGGGCCTGCATGCCTTCATCGTGCCGATCACCGTGGTGGTACTGCTGATGGTGTTTGCCGCGCAGCGCTTTGGCACCGAGAAGATCGGCAAGGCCTTCGGCCCCATCACGTCGGTCTGGTTCATTTCGCTGGCCGCGATCGGTATCTACAACATCGTCGACGCGCCGGAAGTGCTGAAGGCCTTCAACCCCTGGTGGGCGATCCGCTTCTTCATGGAGCACAGCTGGCACGGCATCTTCATCCTCGGCGCGGTGGTGCTGGCAGTGACCGGCGGCGAAGCGCTGTACGCCGACATGGGCCATTTCGGCGCCAAGCCGATCCGCCACGCCTGGTATTTCTTCGTTCTGCCGTGCCTGGTGCTGAACTACCTGGGGCAGGGCGCACTGGTGCTCAACCATCCAGAGGCGCTGAAGAACCCCTTCTTCGAGGCGGTGCCGCCGTGGGCGCTGTATCCGATGATCATCCTGGCCACCATGGCCGCGGTGATCGCCTCGCAGTCGGTCATCACCGGTGCGTTCTCGGTCTCGCGCCAGGCCATGCAGCTGGGCTACATCCCGCGCATGCGCATCAAGCACACCTCGCACGACACCATCGGCCAGATCTACATCCCGGGCATCAACTGGGGCATCGCGGTGATGGTGATCGGCCTGGTGCTGGCCTTCCGCAGCTCGTCCAACCTGGCCGTGGCCTACGGCATCTCGGTGTCGGCGACGATGCTGATCGACACCCTGCTGCTGGCCCTGGTGGCCCGCTCGCTGTGGCCAAAGGCACGCAAGTGGATCCTGCCGCTGTGCGTGGTGTTCTTCATCATCGACCTCGGCTTTGTCATCGCCAATGGCGCCAAGCTGCTGCAGGGCGCCTGGTTCCCGGTGGTGCTGGGCATCTTCCTGTTCACCATGATGCGTACCTGGCGCCGTGGCCGCGAGCTGCTGCGCGATGAGATCCGCAAGGACGGCATCCGCCTGGATACCTTCCTGCCGGGCCTGATGCTGGCACCGCCGGTACGCGTGCCGGGCACTGCGGTATTCCTCACCGCCGACCCGACCGTGGCCCCGCATGCGCTGATGCACAACCTCAAGCACAACAAGGTGCTGCACGAGCGCAACGTGTTCCTGCACGTGGAAACCCTGCCGATTCCGTATGCGATGGAAGGGCAGCGACTGAAGATCGAATCGGTAGGCGACGAGTTCTATCGCGTCTACGTGCGCTTCGGCTTCATGGAAACCCCGGACGTGCCGCTGGCGCTGATGCGCTCGTGCGACCACGGTGGCATCTATTTCGACCCGATGGACACCACCTTCTTCGCCAGCCGCGAGACCATCGTGGCCACCGCCAACCGCGGCATGCCGATCTGGCGCGACAAGCTGTTCGCGCTGATGCATCGCAACGCCGCTCCCGCGACCGGCTTCTTCCGCATTCCGGGCAATCGCCTGGTGGAACTCGGTGCGCAGGTGGAGATTTAATCTCCACCGTCGATTCATCCAGAGATCCATCCACGCATGGCGTGGATCTACCGTGTCGACCAAGGTCGACACCCACCAAGAGCAGGCAGAGCCGGCCATGCCATTCCGGCAGATTGCGGAGATCTGTCGAAGGCGGGGTGGGTCCGGTTGCGGGGGCGTGAGCCGCATGGATGCGGCGACCGAGCTTACATGGACGTACTTGCAGCGTCCTCCGCAACCGGACCCACCCCGGCATCCCCCAGGAAGCCAGCTTTGGCTGTTGCTCCGGCAGTTGCTTCTGCGGGTGCCGGGCGCAGCCCGGCCGAAACCCGTACTTTTGCCGCATAATCAGCACATGACCGACGACCGCATCATCGGCGCCGGCGCCACCCGCGAGGATGACGCCGCCGACGCCAGCATCCGCCCCAAGCGCCTTGCCGACTACCTCGGCCAGGTGCCGGTGCGCGAGCAGATGGAGATCTACATCCAGGCGGCCAAGGGGCGTGGCGACGCGCTCGACCACGTACTGATCTTCGGGCCGCCGGGTCTGGGCAAGACCACCCTCAGCCACGTCATCGCCAACGAACTGGGCGTGGCCCTGCGCGTGACCTCCGGCCCGGTGATCGAGAAGGCCGGCGACCTCGCCGCGCTGCTGACCAACCTGCAGCCGCACGATGTGCTCTTCATCGACGAGATCCATCGCCTGTCGCCGGTGGTCGAGGAAGTGCTGTACCCGGCGATGGAAGATTTCCAGATCGACATCATGATCGGCGAAGGCCCCGCCGCCCGCTCGATCAAGATCGACCTGCCGCCGTTCACCCTGATCGGTGCCACCACCCGTGCCGGCCTGCTGACCGCGCCGCTGCGCGACCGCTTCGGCATCGTCCAGCGCCTGGAGTTCTACAGCGTCGAGGAGCTGACCCGGATCGTGCGCCGCTCGGCGGCCATTCTGGCCATCGACTGCACCGCCGATGGGGCAGGGGAGATCGCGCGCCGCGCGCGTGGCACCCCGCGTATCGCCAACCGCCTGCTGCGCCGCGTGCGCGACTACGCGCAGGTCAAGGCCGGCGGCCACATCGACGAGGCCGTGGCACAGGCTGCCATGCAGATGCTGAAGGTCGACCCGGAGGGCTTCGACGAGCTTGACCGCCGTCTGCTCAAGACCATGGTCGACTACTTCGATGGCGGCCCGGTCGGCATCGAATCGCTGGCCGCGGCACTGTCCGAAGAGCGCGGCACGCTGGAAGACGTGGTCGAGCCGTACCTGATCCAGCAGGGTTTCCTGGTGCGTACCGCGCGCGGCCGCATGGCGACTCACAAGGCCTACCGGCACATGGGCCTGAAGCCGAAGAACCCGCCGCAGGACCTGTTCGCGGAGGTTCCAGATGTCGGTTGAGCCCCGATTCAGTTGGCCGACACGCATTTACTGGGAAGATACCGACGCAGGTGGCGTGGTTTACCACGCCCGCTACGTGGCCTTCATGGAACGGGCCCGGACCGAATGGATGCGTGCGCTGGGCTACGGCCAGGAGCGCATGCGCGCCGAGCATGGGATGGTCTTCGCGGTGCGCTCGATGCAGATGGATTTCATCAGGCCGGCACGGCTGGATGACACCCTGCAGGTGAGTGCCCGCCTGGTCCAGCTGAAGAAGGCCAGCATGGTCTTCGACCAGCAGATCCTGCGCGACGGCGAACTGCTGCTGTCGGCGCAGGTCCGCATTGCCGCACTGGAAGCGGCCAGTTTCCGCCCGCGTGGCATGGACGAGGCCGTCCTTGCCGTGCTGCAACCCCACCTCCACCCCGAATCCGAACACTGAGGAACAACGGATGATCGCAACGCTCCTGGCCCTGCAGGCCACGGTCACCGAGGCACTGCCGGCCGACGTCAGCAACGCCGCGACACAGACCCTTGCCCAGGCCACCACCGGCGGCGGCATCAACTACCTCGAACTGATGGCCAAGGCCAGCCTGCCGGTGAAGATCATCGTGCTGCTGCTGCTGGTCGGCTCGTTCGTCAGCTGGGTGATCATTTTCCGCAAGGCCCGCGTGTTCAAGCAGGCCACCCGCGAAGCCGACGAGTTCGAGAACCGCTTCTGGTCCGGTGCGGACCTGGGCAAGCTGTACAGCTCGGCCACCGATCGCAGCCGCAATGTCGGCGGCCTGGAAGCCATCTTCGAAGCCGGTTTCCGCGAATACACCCGCCTGCGCGACAAGCGTCGCCTGGATGGCCGCGCGCAGCTGGAAGGCGCGCAGCGTGCCATGCGCACCACCTACACCCGCGAAGTGGACCAGCTCGAGCGCAACCTGGAGCTGCTGGCCAACATCGGCTCGACCGCGCCGTACGTGGGCCTGGTCGGCACCGTGTTCGGCATCATGGTGACCATGCACGACATGATCAGCAGCGGTGCGCAGGCCGGCATCGCCGCCGTCGCGCCAGGCATCTCCGAAGCCCTGTTCGCCACCGCGATCGGCCTGTTCGTGGCGATTCCGGCAGTGTGGGCCTACAACCGCTTCACCACCCGCGTAGAGCGCATGTCGGTGCGGTTCGAGACCTTTGCCGAAGAGTTCAGCTCCATCCTGCAGCGCCAGAGCGCTGGCGACGAGTAAGCGCCTGACCCGGGAGTCCAAGCCATGTCCGCTGCCATCGGTCGCCGCAAGCGCCGCAAGCTGAAATCGGAAATCAACGTCGTTCCCTACATCGACGTCATGCTGGTGCTGCTGATCATCTTCATGGTCACCGCGCCGCTGCTCACGCTGAGCTTCGACGTCGACCTGCCGCAATCCAACGCCAAGGCGCTGGAGAGCAAGCAGGACCCGGTGATCGTCTCGGTGCGCCAGGACGGCCAGCTCAGCCTGAAGCTGCCCGACGCCAAGGAACCGACCGCTGTGTCGGCCGAGGAACTGGAAGGCCGCCTGGCCGGCATCGCCGCCCAGGACAAGGGCGTGCGCGTGATCGTCGCCGCCGACCGTGCCGTGGCCTATGAAAAGGTCATCGCTGCGATGGATGTGATCAAGCGCGCCAAGGTAGACAAGGTAGGCCTGGCCACCGATGCACGCTGACGCCCTGCCACCTCCACAGCAGCGCGAACCCGGCTGGGGCCTGCCCCTGGCGCTGGCGTTGCTGGTGCACCTGCTGGTCGCGCTGGTCTTCATCGTGGCATGGTTCTGGTCGCCCGAGCGCAACACCGACGCCGCCGCCGGTGATCCGTCGGTCGAGGCCAGCCTGGCGCTGTCTGCGTCGGAGGCCTCCGCCGCGCGCCAGGCCCTGCGCCAGTCGGAAAAGCTGGAAGACCTGCCGCCGCCGGTGGCCGAGCCGATCCCGGTGCCGGAAGACACCATTCCGCCGCCGCAGCCGATCCCCGAGCCGCGCCCGCAGGACGCTCCCACGCCGCAGCAGCAACAGGCGCAGGAGCGCGTCGCGCAGCCGGACACCAAGGACCAGGAAGCGGTGAGCGCACTGGCCATCTCGCAGGAGAAGGCCAAGCAGGAGCAGGAAGCCAAGCGTCGCCAGGAGCAGATCGACCTGACCGAACGCAAGCGCCAGGAAGAAGCGGAGCAGAAGCTGCGCCTGGCCAAGCAGCAGGAAGCGGACGAGAAGAAGAAGCTGGCCGAGCAGGAGCGCGTGGCCGCTGACAAGGCCGAGGCCGAGAAGCAGAAGAAGATCGCCGAGATCCGTGCCCGCCGCGAGCAGGCCGAGAAGGAAGCCAAACTGGCCGAGCAGAAGCTGCGCCAGGTGGCCGCCGCGCGCAATGCAGCCGGCAGTGCCGCTGCCGGTGCCAGCGGTGCGTCCCAGCCGGCCGCCGGTGGTGGTGGCAACAGCGACGATCTTTCGGCCAAGTACGCCGCCGCGATCCAGGCCAAGGTGCTGTCGCAGTGGGTGCGCCCGGATACGGTGCCGCTGGGCCAGCGCTGCCAGATCACCATCACCCAGATTCCGGGCGGCACGGTGATGCAGGCCAAGGTCAGCCCGAACTGCCCGTACGACGAGGCCGGCAAGCGTTCGATCGAGGCCGCCGTGCTCAACGCGCAGCCGCTGCCATACCGCGGCTTCGAGTCGGTATTCGCGCGCACGCTCAACTTCACCTTTACCGCCCAGGATCGCTGAGGCGGGCAGGGCAGGGTGGCTCTCGGGCCACCTGCGCCCACGGATGTCGCGCTCGCCTCTGGCAGTTCCGGTTTCGGCCGGGCAGGCTGTGGCCTGCTGTCGAACACCGTCCTACAGGGCGGCGTGACCGGGGCGGGCGAGTGCGATGTTAGCCACGACGTTAACGGTGCGTGAGAGGACGGGCTGGAACTGACCCGGAATTCACGTACCCTTGGTTCATGATTGCGAAGCGGTTCACTTCCGCTTTGTTATCCCTCGTTCCGGTTTCCCCCTATTGAGCGCTCCATGAAAAAGATGCCTCGCTGGCTTGCCGTGTTTGCGGCCCTGTTGCTGCCCTTTGCTGCCGTCGCGCAGCAGAAGGGGCTGGATATCGACATCATCGGCGGCAATGCCTCCGCGCTGCCGATCACCATCGTGCCGATGCCCTACCAGGGTTCGGCGGCTGCACCGCAGACCGACGTCGCTGGCGTGGTCCGTGCCGACCTGGAGCGTTCGGGCCAGTTCCGCACGCTGCCGGAAGCGCAGATCGTCGAGAAGCCGGTGCGCGGCGGCGACATCCAGTTCGCCACCTGGCGCGCGCTGAAGCAGAACTACATCGTGGTCGGCCGCGTGCTGGATGCCGGTGCCGGCGCCTACCGGGTCGAGTACGAACTGTTCGACGTGCCCAAGGGCGAGCGCCTGCTGGGCTTGGCGATGACCGCCCGTGGCAATGCCATGCGCGACGTCGCCCACCAGATGGCCGACGCCATCTACGAGAAGATCACCGGTGTGCGCGGCGCCTTCTGGACCCGCATCGCCTACGTGACCGCCAGCGGCAAGGGTGATGCCATGCGCTACGCGCTGATGGTGGCCGATTCCGACGGCTTCAACCCGCAGACCATCGTGCGCTCGGCCGAGCCGCTGCTGTCGCCGTCGTGGAGCCCGGATGGCAGCAAGCTGGCCTACGTCAGCTTTGAGCGTGGCAATTCGGCCATCTACATCCAGAACATCGGCACCGGTGCGCGCGAGCTGGTCACCAGCTTCCGTGGCATCAACAGCGCTCCGGCGTTCTCGCCGGACGGCCGCAAGCTGGCCCTGACCCTGTCGCGTTCGGGCAACCCGGAAATCTACGTGATGGACCTGGGCAGCAAGCAGCTGACCCAGCTGACCAACCACTTCGCCATCGATACCGAGCCGACCTGGGCGCCGGACGGCAGCGCGGTGTACTTCACCTCCGACCGCGGCGGCCGTCCGCAGGTCTACAAGGTCGGTGCGGGCGGCGGCAGCGCCGAGCGCGTGACCTTCCAGGGCAACTACAACGCCAAGCCCTCGGTGTCCTACGATGGCAAGAAGATCGCCGTCGCCCAGGGCTCGGGCAACAGCTACAAGATCGCGATGATGGACAGCTCGCTGGGTTCGCCCCGCTGGAGCACGCTGTCCCCGGGTTCGCTGGATGAATCGCCCAGCTTTGCGCCCAACGCAAGCATGGTGCTGTACGCCGCCCGCGAAGGTGGCCGTGGTGTGTTGTATGCCGTTTCGGCCGATGCGCGGGTTCGCCAGCGCCTGGTCCTGGCCGATGGTGATGTGCGCGAGCCGGCATGGTCCCCATACCGTACCCAGCGCTAAAAGAGTGTTAATATTTTCGCTGTCTTGAACCCCTCATCGGCCTAGGAGCCACAAAGGTATCGCCATGAACAAGTCCACCCGCGTTCTGCTTGTTTCCCTGCTGTCTGTGGCCGTCCTGGCCGGTTGCTCGAAGAAGGTGAAGGAAGAGCCGGCAGCCCCGGTTGACACCGGCACCTCGACCACCACCCCGACCGGTCCGTCGACCTCCGGCCTGTACGGCCCGGGCGACCTGGACACCGACGCTTGCCTGCGCCAGCGCGTTGTCTACTTCGACCTGGACAAGGAAGACGTGAAGCCGGAATTCCAGGCCATCATGGCTTGCCACGCCAAGTACCTGCGTGACCGTCCGTCCTCGCGCATCACCCTGCAGGGCCACACCGACGAGCGCGGTTCGCGCGCGTACAACCAGGCCCTGGGTGAGCGTCGTGGCAACGGCGTCAACTCGGCCCTGCAGGCCAACGGTGGCTCGGCTTCGCAGCTGACCGTCGTGTCCTACGGTGAAGAGCGTCCGGTCTGCACCGAGTCGAACGAGTCCTGCTGGTCGCAGAACCGTCGCGTCGAAATCGTCTACACCGCGCAGTAATCCATGCGCATTGGCATCAAACTGATGCTGGTCGTTGCGGCAGCCCTCGTGGCTGCCGCACCGGCGCATGCACAGCGACAGAGCCTGGCCGACCGCGTTGGCGCGATCGAGCAGCAGATGTACAACAACAGTGCCAACCAGGACCTGTTGAACCAGATCAATCAGCTGCGGCAGCAGGTCACCAGCCTGCAGGCCTCGATCGAGCAGTTGCAGCACGACAACGCCCAGCTCAAGCAGTCCGCCCAGGACCAGTACCTGGATCTGGACAGCCGCCTGAACCGGTTGGAAGGGGGCAATGCCGCCCCGGCCCTGCCGCCCGTTCCGGCGAGCGCGCCGAAGGCCGCACCGGCTCCGGCAAAACCCGCAGCGGCGGCCACTTCCGAGCGGCCGCCTTCCGTCCATGGTGATGCCGGCAGCCTTGCCGCCACCGGCGACGAGCGCACCTCCTACAACGTCGCCTTCGATTCGCTGAAGGCCGGCAAGTACGATGACTCGGCGCAGCTGTTCCTGAGCTTCCTGCAGTTGTATCCGAACGGCGTCTACGCGCCGAACGCGCTGTACTGGCTGGGCGAGAGCTACTACGCCACCCGCAATTTCCCGATGGCCGAGACCCAGTTCCGTGAACTGCTCTCGCGCTATCCGACCCACGACAAGGCCGCTGGCGGCCTGCTCAAGGTCGGCCTCTCGCAATACGGCGAGGGCAAGGTCGACCAGGCCCAGCAGACGCTGGAGACCGTCGTGGCGCAGTACCCTGGCTCGGACGCCGCGCGCACCGCGCAGGACCGTCTGCAGTCCATCCGCCTCGGCAAGCAGATCCGCTGATCCGCTGACCGGGCGTACAATGGGTGCCCTGTAGAGCCGAGCCCATGCTCGGCTGCTTTCGTTTCCGGACCGGCAAACCCGTCCGGTTGCTGTTGTAGAGCCGAGCCATGCTCGGCTGCTTTCGTTACCGGCCACGGTAGCCCACCCGCCACGTGTCCCACCAAGAAGTGCCCGCCATGACCGCCGTTACCCCATCCAGCGCCGCCGCCACGCCCAGTGAGATTGTGCAGTCGCCCCTGCCACGCCTGAAGATCACCGAGATCTTCACCTCGCTGCAGGGCGAAGCCGATACCGCCGGCTGGCCGACCGTGTTCGTGCGCCTGACCGGCTGCCCGCTGCGCTGCCAGTACTGCGACACCGCCTATGCCTTCCATGGCGGCACCTGGTGGGACATCGACGACATCGTGGCCGAGGTGCTGGCCCAGGGCGTGCGCCACGTCTGCGTGACCGGCGGCGAGCCGCTGGCGCAGAAGCGTTGCCTGGTGCTGCTGCAGAAGCTCTGCGATGCCGGCATGGACGTTTCGCTGGAGACCTCCGGCGCGCTGGACGTCAGCGCGGTGGACCCGCGCGTATCGCGCGTGGTCGACATCAAGACCCCGGGTTCGGCCGAAGTGGCGCGCAACCGCTGGGACAACCTGCCGCTGCTGACCGCCCGCGACCAGATCAAGTTCGTCATCTGCAGCCGCGAGGATTACGACTGGGCCAAGTCCCTGCTGGCCGAACACGATCTGGTCAAGCGCTGCACGGTGTTCTTCTCGCCCAGCAAGGGCGAGATCACCGCGCGGCAGCTGGCCGACTGGATCGTTGAAGACCGGCTGCCGGTGCGCTTCCAGATGCAGTTGCATAAAATCCTGTGGAACGACGAGCCGGGCCGATGAGCCCGCGCAGCGTTCCCTGATGTAGCTCCGGCGCGGGACAGCGTGCTGGCTTTCCCCTCCCAACCGGACGTTTTTCCCATGAAGAAGGCAGTCGTGCTTCTCTCCGGCGGCATGGATTCAGCCGCCGTCATCGCCATGGCCCAGGAACAGGGCTTCGCCGTGCATGCCCTGAGCGTGCGCTACGGCCAGCGCCACACCTCCGAACTGGATGCCGCCGCCCGCGTGGCCAAGGCCCAGGGCGTGGTCGCGCACAAGACCGTGGACGTGGACCTGCGCAGCATCGGCGGCTCGGCACTGACCGACGACATCGACGTACCCGAGGCCGGCGGCGCCGGCATCCCGGTCACCTACGTGCCGGCGCGCAACACCATCATGCTGTCGCTGGCGCTGGGCTGGGCCGAAGTGCTCGGTGCCAATGACATCTTCTGCGGCGTCAACGCGGTGGATTATTCCGGCTATCCGGACTGCCGCCCCGAGTTCGTGGCCGCGTTCCAGGCGCTAGCCAACCTGGCCACCAAGTCGGGCGTGGAAGGTGCGGGCATCAAGGTACACGCGCCGCTGCAGTTCCTCAGCAAGGGCCAGATCGTCAGCGAAGGCGTGCGCCTGGGCGTGGACTTCGGCCTGACCGTGTCCTGCTACAACGCCGACGCCAACGGCGCCGCCTGCGGCCACTGCGATGCCTGCCGCCTGCGCGCGCAGGGTTTCGCCGAAGCCGGCGTGCCGGACCCCACGCTGTATGCCTGAGGTGATGGGGCTGATGCCCCAATGGTGGGTGCGAACCGTTGGTTCGCACTCTCTGTCCCGGCGCTACCAGCGGCTGGAGTCTGGTAGTGCCGGCCGCTGGCCGGCAGCCTCATCAGGCAACCACCCCGATGCCTCGATGAACGCCCGCACCGCCCCCGCATCGGCATAGTCCAGCTCGATCATCCGCGCGATCCCCGCCTTCTCATCAGCCTGCTGTCGCATGTACTCCTGCGCGATGCGATACCCGGCGTAGTACCCCACATCACTCACCCCGAACGGATTTCGGCCGTTGTTGTACAGCCAGTTGTCCAGGTCATCGCCGTCCATTTCAGCGACAAAACGCGCGCGGATCTCCTCCTCGTGCGCGGGCCCGTAGCTGTACAGTGGCAACGCCGGCCGACGCCCACTCAGCCGTTCGGCCACATACTCCGCCACGCCTTCGCGCACCGCGTACTGCGCCAGGCTGCCGGTAGTCTCGCGCTGCTGGGTATGCACGTACTCGTGCAGGTTGTTCTGCGCGTTGTTCGCCCCCGGACGGCTGTCGTAGAAGATCCGCAGGCGATCGCGCATTTTCGCCGGCAACTCGCTCACGTCCACGCGCTCATCGCCCAGCGCCATCTCCGCACCGATCAGCACCTTGTCACCCAGCGTGGTCCCGCCAGTACGCAGCACGCCCACGGCATAGGTGATGGTGGCCGGGCGCAGGGCGGGGTAGAGCGTGCGGAAGGCGGCCAGGTCCCGCTCCAGAGTGGCGCTGGCCTGCTGCGCGTTGGCGGTCAATGGGCGTACCGACGTCCAGAAGCGCGGCCACGCGCGCATGGCCTCGGCGTATTCGCGGGCGGTATAGTTGCGCACCTGCATCAGCGCATGCAGGCCGGGGCTGCCTGGATCGATGTAGCGCTCCTGCACGAGTGCGACCTGGCGTTCAACGTCGGGCTCGGCGCGTACCGCGTCATAGGTGGCCCAGAAGCGGCCGATGTCGTCGGTGACGACCTGGGGCGGGGCGGCCAGTGCCTTGCAGGGCAGCAGCAGGGCGGCAACGAGGCAGAGGGGCAGGCGCATCCGTGGCTCCGGGCAGGAATCACAGCTGGGATGCGCGTGAGGCCCGGAAGGTTTAAGCGGGTTCGCCAGATCGGGTAGTGCCGGCCGCTGGCCGGCATCCTCGACACGCTGGGGTTTCACCCGGCCCGCCAAAGTAGGGTAGAATGCCCACCCCGCCGAAAGGCTGGGGCAGTGCAATGGGCCGTTAGCTCAGTCGGTAGAGCAGAAGACTTTTAATCTTTTGGTCGAAGGTTCGAATCCTTCACGGCCCACCAATTGCATCCAATGACCCAGGTCATTCAGAAGGGCACCGCAATGCGGTGCCTTTTTTGTTGCGCTTCTCCACGGCAACTACTTCGTCCGCGCAGTCTTCGCTTTAGCCGCCGCCGCGTCAGCAGCCTCCTGTGCGGCCGTTGCTGCTGCATTCGCAGAACGTGCCGCCTCCGCTCTTGCCGCCTCGAAATAGGTGAGCCGCTGCAGACTGGTTCTGCGTTCCAGTTCCATTGCTGCGGCGAAGCTCTCCGGATGCTTTGCAGCACAGGCCTCCTGCACCAGTTGCACGGCACGATCAGACAGCCCGGGCTGGATGTTGCCGAGCAGGCAATCGGCATACGGTACGGGCGCGGCCGAGCTGGCAGCCAGCGCGACAATGAGCAGGGCGCTCAACATGCAAACCTCCTTGTAGGTTTCAAAGGGACTGGCAACCAGTCCGTCCCAAGTATGGACCGGATCTGGGTGCAACGGCGGCTACGCCGGCCGGATATCCCGGCACACCAGTTCCGCCAGCCCGCGGCAGGCGAAGAACAACCCATCGATTAGCCCCTCATCCAGATGGCGGTCGGGCGTGGCCATCGACCGGCAGCGTTCCGCGGCGTGCAGCATTTCCGCCACGGTCAACATGCCAACGGCGGCACGCTCCGCGTGTGCCATCGCCTGTTCCCGCCCGGGCGGCAGATCGGTTTCCGGCCAGGGCAGGCCGTCGGCGCCGTCGCCATCGCGGATGCGCTTGAGGCATCCCCAGAATGCGCGTCCACGCATGGCGTGGATCTACTTTCGCCTGAGAACAATCGCTGCGATGACGGCTGCGATGCCGACCGGGATCAGGACGACCGCCAGAAGAATGATCCAGTGCTAAATGCTGAATCCCCCATGTCCCAACTCCTTGGAGGAAACGATGAATGTTAGCAAACGCGATTGCAGTCATCTCCCGATACAGTTCAAGCATCGCGCAGCGCCGTAGCATACGTGCAGGCATGCCGAATCGGCCGACGCCTTGGCCTTGGCGTTATGCTCGGCACTTTCCCAGGATGGGCCGCCCCATGCGTCTGATCGTGCTGTCGCTGTTGTTGTCCGCTGTCTCCGCCGCGCCGCTGATGGCTGCAGAAACCGCGCCGCCCGCTGCCGCCTCGCCTTTGGCCATCGGCGAGACCTTCACCATCGGGTCGAAGGCGCTGGGCGAAACCCGCCGCATCAATGTTTACCGCCCGCAGCCGTGGGGCCTGGATCCGAAGGCGCCGCTGCCGGTGCTGTACATGGCCGATGGCGGCATCGGTGAGGACTTCCTGCATGTGGCCGGGCTGGTGCAGGTGCTGAGCGGCAACGGCAGCATGCGTCCGTTCCTGCTGGTTGGCATCGAGAACACCGAGCGCCGCCGCGACATGACCGGCCCCAGCAACGACCCGCAGGACCGGAAGATCGCGCCGCGCATTGGTGGTTCGGCGGCCTACCGCGCGTTCCTGCGCGAAGAGCTGATGCCGCAGGTGCGCCAGCGCTACCCGACTACCGACGAACGCGCGCTGATCGGTGAATCGCTGGCCGGCCTGTTCGTGGTCGAGACGCTGCTGCAGGAGCCAACGTTGTTCAACAGCTACATCGCGCTGGACCCCAGCCTGTGGTGGAACCGTGGCGCAATGCTGGCCGGCGCAGCCAAACAGCTGCCGGCGGTGACGCGTGCGCAGCCGCGCGTATTCCTGGCCAGCAGTGGGCAGCCGGAGCTGGCCGCATCCACTGCACGACTGGCCGAGTTGCTGCAGCAGGCTTCGCCGTCGCCGCTGGTGAAGTACCTGCCGTTGCCGGAAGAAACCCACGCTACGATCTATCATCCGGCCGCATTGCAGGCGCTGCGCACACTGTTCCCGGCGCCGCCGGCCTCGCCCTGACCGCACTGGCAGCCGGTTGCGCACCATGCAAGGATGCGGCAGCGGCGCCATCCGGTGCGCCGCCCGCAATGGGAGCGTGTGGATGCAGCGTGTGCGTGGATGGAGTGTGGCGGCCTGCCTGGCCGTGAGTGGCTGTGCGCTGTCGGTGGCGCCGCCGGCAGCGCACAGTGAAGCGAAGGAGAGCCCGGCCGCCGCTGTGTCGGGCGTGGTGCTGCCGGATACCGAAGCGCTGCGCGTGCACGATCCGATCGGCCGCGATTATCCGGTCTGGGTGGCGTTGCCGGCCGACTACGCCGCACATCCGGAAAAGCACTATCCGGTGCTGTACGTGACCGACGCGCTGTACAGCTTCCCGCTGGTGCGCAGCGTGCGCAACCTGGTGGGCCAGAAGGGTGTCAACCTGGAGGATTTCATCCTGGTCGGGCTGCCGCCGCAGGAAGGGCTGACCTCCAAGCAGAGCCGCTCGCGCGACTACACGCCCAGCGACCCGGCGCGTACCGATCCGCGTGATTACAGCGATGACGTGAGCTACGGCGGCGCGGCGCACTATCGCGATTTCCTAGCTGGGCAGGTACTGCCGATGATCGATGCGCGCTACCGCACCGATCCGGCGCGGCGCGCCTATGCGGGTCATTCCTATGGTGGCCTGTTCGGCGCCTATGTGCTGACCACGCGCCCGGATATGTTCCGCACCTACATCCTGTCCAGCCCATCGCTGTGGTTCGACGACCATCGGGTGCCGCGCATGCAGGCCGAAGCCAAGGCGCCGGCGCAGCCGACCACGGTGGTGCTGTCGGTGGGCAGCTTTGAAACGGTCAAGCCCGAACCGCGTTATTTCACCCGCAACGACATGCTGCGCCACAACGCAGAATTCGCCGAGCAGCTGCGCAGCAGCGGGCGATCGTTGAAGGTGGAGAACATGGTGATCGATGACGAGGATCACCTCACCGTCTACCCGGACACGATCACCCGTGCGCTGCTGAAGGTGTTCCCGGGTAGCGGGCCGTACAGCAGCGGTTGATGATGGGCGCCATCCACGCATGGCGTGGATCTACAGGGCCATTGCAGTAGATGCACGCCATGCATGGATGAACGCCTCAGGCCGCCTGTGCATCCGGCCCGGTCAATACGCCCACATCGGCATGCCGGAAGCACAGCCGGATGGCGTCGAGCAGCTCGCTCATGTTGTACGGCTTGGGCAGGAAATGGATGCCGTCGCGCAGCTGCGGCAGCACCTGGTGCTGGTCCATGCCCGACGTCACCAGGATCGGCAGCTGGGGATACAGGCCGCGGACCCGGTTGGCGGCTTCAATGCCACTGATTGCCCCCAGATTCACGTCGGTGAACAGCAAGTCGAAACGCTCACCGGCGGACAGTAGGCCCAATGCCGCTTCGGCAGAGCTCACGCCCGCCACGTGGCAGGCCTGGCTTTCCAGCGCCAGTCGACTCAGTTCGCGGGTTTCCTCGGCGTCCTCGATGAGCAGGACGCGGGGTTCGACGTGGCGCTTGGACAGCAACATGACGCGACAACTCCGGACAGCAACGGTGAAATGGCGCGCAAGTATGCGCAAGCCAGTAGTGATCCCGACGTGCACGGCAGGCTAAGCGGGCGTTACAGGCTTCTCTGGCGCCGGAGCCGCACGTGCCAGGCCAGCACCGCGACCGCGAGCAGGGCGGTGCCGACGCGCAGACCGGTGGCCTGCCAGCCCAAAGCAACGGCGTCGTCGAGGCTGAACACATTCCAGGCCAGGTTCATCGAAACGTGCAGGGCCAGGCCGCACCACAGCGTGTCGCCGTCGAGGTGGTCGAGCCAAGCGAAGATGAAGCCACCGAGGGCGATCACTGCGCCGACGAACAGCGCGATGCCGCCACCGTCGAACCCGCCGAAGCCGAGCCAGTGCACCATGCCGAACAGCAGCGCCTGCGGCAGTGCAAGCCATGGCCAGGGGCCGCGCACGATCTTCACCAGCAGCACGAAGCCCAGGCCGCGGAAGAGTACTTCCTCGGCCAGCGGGAACAGCACCGCCAGCATGGTGGCATCCAGTACGGTCAGTGCCTTGTTCGGTGTACCGAGCAGCGCCAGGCCCAGCCAGCAGGGCAGGCTGGCCAGCAGTACCCACATCGGGCCGCTCCAGCCGTTGCCGCGCAGCCCCAGGCTGGCCATCAGGCCCATCCCGCGTGGCCGCAGCAGCGCGGCCAGCAGAAGTGCCACGAGCACGGCCAGCGCGTTGTCGAGCAGGCTGCCGCCGTAAGCAATGGGCAAGGCGGGAATCGGCGTGCCTGCGGCGGCTGCGATGTCGCGCAGATTCAGGCCAACGCCAACGCCGAACAGCACCAGCAGCAGGCGCGCGGCGCTGGGCCGGCGGGACAGGACGGTCATGCACGCACTCCCTGCGGAACCAGCTTGCAGTGTGGAAGATGGCGAGGGACGCTGGCACGCGCCGGAAGTCCCTGTGCCATCGGTCACGCGTTGCCGCACAGTCATCGCGGTGCAGGTACAGTCGAAACCAGACCGACAGGAGCAATGCCGATGCTGTGCCCCGTGTGCAAGACCCAGACGCTGCAGATGGCCGAACGCCATGGCATCGAGATTGATTACTGCCCGAGTTGCCGCGGTGTGTGGCTGGATCGTGGCGAGCTGGACAAGATCATCGAACGTGCAGGCGCCGGTGCTGCAGTACCTCCGCCAGCGCCCGTGCAGGCTCAGCCGGCGTCCGCGCCGCCACCGGTGACGCACCGTGATACCCGCCACCTCGGCCAGCGCTACGAGGACAACCGTGGCCACGGCTACAAGAAAAAGAAGAAGGAGAGCTTCCTCTCCGAGTTGTTCGACTTCTAGGCGCTTCGCTCTCTGTAGAGTCGAGCCATGCTCGACTGGCTGTTGCCGCCAATAGCCGAGCATGGCTCGACTCTACAAAGACGTGATCACGGCCGCCGAAGGATAAACTCGCGGTCGTGGGTATCGCCGACGATGAAGTCGTACTCGCCCACTTTGCTGCAGCCATAGCGCGCGTAGAAGCGCTGCGCGCCGAAGTTCTCCTCCCAGACGCCCACCCACAGGGTGCGGCGGTGCGGCTGGTCCAGCCAGGCCATGAACGCGTCCATCAGGCGTGCACCATGGCCGCCGTTCTGGTGTGCGGCCAGGATGTAGAACCGCTTCAGTTCGATGTCGCCTTCGCGGGCCTCGGCATGCGGCAGGGTGTTGGCACCAGCAGCCAGGTAGCCGACCACGTTGTCGCCGTCCACCAGCAGCCAGATCGCGCTGCGCGGGTCGGACAGTTCGGCGCGCTGCGGTTCGCTGCTGTAGTGCGCCTGCAGGAAATCCTGCAGCTGCTGCGCCGGGTACGAGTCGCCCCAGGTTTCGTTGTAGGTGGCAATCGCGATGGCCGACAGGGCGTCGACATCGGCGAGGGTGGCGCGGCGGATCTGCAGCGACATGGCGGAGCCTGCATTGGAACGTGGCGCAGTGTAGCCGGCCCCGGCGGCTGCCGGGGCTGGCCACTGCTCACGAACCGCTGCTCAGAACCACATGCGCACGCCCGCCACCCAGCGCGTGTCGCGTGCGTGGTCGCCAGCATGATCGGCGGTGTCGCCAAACGTGCGCTCGTGGCTGATGCCGATGTATGGCGCGAAACGGCGGCTGAACTCATAACGCAGGCGCAGCCCGGCTTCGACCTTGTTCAGTCCGCGACCAATGCCGTACTCCGGCTCATCCTTGGCTGCGACGGTGGCTTCCAGCAGCGGCTGCAGGATCAGGCGGTTGGTCAACAGCACGTCGTACTCGACCTCGGCCTTGGCCAGCACCTGGCCACCGGAACCCATGTACAGCGTCGCCGAGCTTTCGAACTTGTACGGCGCCAGGCCCTGGATGCCGATGGCCGCCCAGGTGCGCGAGTCGGCCGGCCGGAAGTCCTGGCGCACGCCGATCAGCACGTCCCACCACGGCGATACGCTGCGACCATACAGTGCTTCCAGTGACGACGATTCCGTGCTGCCGCGGCTGCGTTCGCCATCGGTGCGCAACCACAGGCGGTTGATGTTGCCACCGATCCAGCCGGTGGCCTCCCAGGCCTGGCCGGTGCTGTTCTTGCCGTCCCAGTGTTCGAGGCGATCGATCAGCAGCAGGCTGTTGATCTGTGGTGCATGCTCCATCGCACCATGCGCGATCGGAGGGAAGGCGGCAGCGCGGTCGGCATCGGTGGGAACCGGGATCGGCTCGCGCGGTTCGATCGGTGCGGGCGTGCCGTGACCCATGGCGGCGTGATCCATCGTGGAATGGTTCATCGCCGCTGGCTGCATCGCGCCATGGTCCATCTTCGAGTGGTCCATCGTGGAGTGGCCCATGCCGGCCTGACCCGCCGCACCCATGTTCATCTTCGAATGATCCATCTTCGAATGATCGACCGGTTCGGCCGGGGTCTTCGCGGTCTTCGGCGGCGAGTCCATCGTGCCCATGTCATGCCCGGCATGCGACTGCGCGAACACCGGCAATGCGGTGGCCAGGCCCAGGGCCAGCAGGCTGGGGGAAAGCAGTGAGCGGCTCATTCTTCGATCCTCACTTCGCGCATCATGCCCGCTTCCATGTGGTACAGCAGATGGCAGTGGTAGGCCCAGCGACCGAGCGCATCGGCACGCACGCGGTAACTGCGGCGGGTGCCGGGTGGCATGTCGATGGTGTGCTTGCGCAGCTGGAATTCGCCCTGCGCGTTCTCCAGATCACTCCACACGCCGTGCAGGTGGATCGGGTGCTGCATCATGGTGTCGTTGACCAATACGATGCGCATGCGCTCGCCGTAGTTCAGTCGCAGCGGCTCGGCGCTGGCGAACGGAATGCCATCGAACGACCAGGAGAACTTCTCCATGTGGCCGGTCAGGTGCAGCTCGATCTCGCGGCTCGGCTTGCGGCCATCGGGGTCCTCGAACAGGCTGCGCATCGCGCCGTAGGTGAGTACCTGGCGACCGTTGTCGCGCAGGCCGATGCCGGGGTCGTCCAGCTTCGGTTCGGTAGCCGAACTCTGCATGTCCACCAGCGGGTTGTTGCGCTCGCTGGGCGGGTGCTTTGGCGCCTTGCTGGCGGCATCACCGCCGCCATGCGCACCGTGGCCCATGCTGGCGCCGCAGCCGCCTTCCATGCCCTTCATCGCGGTCATGTCGTGCCCGCCATGACCGCCACCGCCCATGTCATGCCCCATGTCGCTCATGGTCAGCAACGGGCGCGGGTCGCGTGCAGGGATCGGCGCCTGCAGGCCATGGCGTACCGCCAGCGTGCCGGCAGCGAAGCCGGTGCGGCCCATGTCCTGGCAGAAGATGGTAAACGCGTCCTGGCCGGTGGGCTCGACCAGCACATCGTAGGTTTCGGCGGGAGCGATGCGGAACTCATCGATGCTGACCGGATGGATGTACTGGCCATCGGCGGCGACCACGGTCATCTTCAGGCCGGGAATGCGCACATCGAAGTAGGTCATCGAGGCGCCATTGATGAAGCGCAGCAGTACCTTTTCCCCGCTGCGGAACAGCCCGGTCCAGTTGCCGGCTGGCGCCGTACCGTTCATCAGGTAGGTGTAGGTGTGCGCGTTGATGTCGGAGATGTCGGTGGGCGTCATGCGCATCCGGCCCCACATGCCGCGGTCGGACAGCGCGGCCGACCAGCCGTCACGCTTCGCATCGCGCAGGAAGTCGGGCAGGGTGCGCTTGTAGTAGTTGTCGTGCTCGGCAAGCTTCTTCATGCGGCGGAACAACGCACCCGGGTCCATGTCGGTCCAGTCGGACAGCAGGATCACGTGCTCGCGGTCGTGGTGGTAAGGCGCTGGCTCGGCCGGATCGATGATCAGTGCACCGTACAGGCCGGCCTGCTCCTGGAACATCGAATGGCTGTGGTACCAGTAGGTGCCCGACTGCTTCAGCTGGAAGTGGTAGTGGTAGGTCTCGCCGGGGCCGATGCCGTTGAAGCTCAGGCCGGGCACGCCGTCCATGTTGGCCGGCAGCAGGATGCCGTGCCAGTGGATCGAGGTCGGGTGGCGCTCCAGCGTGTTGCGCACGAACAGGTCCACGGTCTGGCCTTCGCGCCAGCGCAGAATCGGTGCCGGCAGCGATCCGTTGACGGTGATCGCCGGGCGGGTGCGCCCGGTGAAGTTGGCCAGCGATTCGCCGATGGCCAGTTCGATGCGGGTATCGCTGAGCACGGCCGGGGCGCCGGCCAGGCGCGGGGCGGCCGTGGCGGCGAGCGTACGCTGCGGCACGCCGACAGCGGCGATGCCGGCAACCACTCCACCGGCGGCCAGGCCCTGCACGAACAGGCGGCGCGACGGCATGGGCACAGCGCCCGGACCGGGGGGAATGCGGGTATTCATGGTGGTGACTCCAGACACGTAAAGATGCCGGCAGGGGCCGGCTACGGTGCGCAGGCGCACGATGCGTGTGGAATCAGCCGATGGGAGGGCGTGAGATCGGCGGCAGCGGCGGCGCCGGCCGGCCAGTGGCCGGCATCGGCTGCGGCGCCAGCGACAGTGCCGGGCCCGCCAGATACGGCAACGGCTGCACCACCAGCAGCGGGTGCTGGGCGCAACTGCGCACGCAGTCCTTGATCTGGCAGTGGGCGTCGTGGGCGGGGGCCTTGGACTGCGGGGCCTCGTCGGCCTGCATGGCGGCGTGGTGGTGGCAGTCGGCATCGCCGCCATCAAGGGCGGCTACCGCGTGGGCCATCCGGCCCATTTCCTCGTGACCACTGGCCATGGCCGCGTTCAGCCCGTTGAGCAGCAGGCTGAGCATGAGCACGACACGGAGCAGGGTCGAGGCGAGGGACATGGCGCTAATCTAGCCGCAAGCGGCCGTGGATGCACTTCCGGCTGAATGGCCGGTTCAAGGTTGGACCTGCACCAGTGTAGAGCCGAGCGCACGGTTGGCGATGGGGAGGCGCCTGGCGAGGCGCCCGGCGCTACCCTTCTTCGCGCACGATCTCGACCAGGCGCGGGCCGTAGCGGCTCAGCTTGGTGCCGCCGATGCCGCCGACCCGGGCCAGTTCATCCAGGCTGGTCGGGCGTTGCTCGGCGATGTTGCGCAGGGTGCTGTCGTGGAAGATCACGAAGGCCGGCACGTTCTGTTCGCGGGCCAGTTCGGCACGCAGGCCGCGCAGCGCGTTGAACAGGGCCAGATCCTGCGGCAGTACCGACAATCCGGTGCGTTGTGCGCTGCGCTCGCGTCCGCTGGTGCTGCTGGCCGGGTCGCGGCGCATGCTGATCTGGCGGCGGCCGGTCAACACGTCACGGCTGGCATCGGTCAGGCGCAGGCCGCCGTGGCCCTCGCTGTCCACTTCCAGCAGGCTGGCGGCCACCAGCTGGCGGAACACGCTGCGCCAGGTGCGCGCATCCAGGTCGCGGCCGATCGCATAGGTACTGAGCTTGTCGTGGCCCTGCTGTTTGACCTTCTCGTTCTCGCTGCCGCGCAGAATGTCGATCAGGTGGCCGACGCCGAAGCGCTGGCCACTGCGGTAGACACAGCTCAGCGCCTTCTGCGCCGGAATGGTCGCATCCCACGAGGCCGGCGGCGTCAGGCAGTTGTCGCAGTTGCCACACGGCTGGGGATAGGTCTCGCCGAAACCGGCCAGCAGCACCTGGCGGCGGCATTGCATGGATTCGCAGTAGCCCAGCAGGTGGTCGAGCTTGCCCCGTTCCAGCTGCTTGCGTTCTTCGCCCGCCTCGGATTGTTCGATCATCTGCTTGAGCAGGACCACGTCGCCCAGGCCGTAGCACAGCCAGGCTTCGGCAGCTTCGCCATCACGACCAGCGCGGCCGGTTTCCTGGTAGTAGCCTTCCATCGACTTGGGCAGGTCGGTATGCGCCACGAAGCGCACGTCCGGCTTGTCGATGCCCATGCCGAAGGCGATGGTGGCGCACATGACGATGCCGTCCTCGCGCAGGAAGCGGCGCTGGTTGTTCGCGCGCACCTCCGGCGGCAGGCCGGCGTGGTAGGGCAGGGCGTTGAAGCCCTGGCCGCACAGGAATTCAGCGGTCTCCTCGACCTTGCGCCGCGACATGCAGTAGACGATGCCGGCCTCGCCACGGTGGCCGCGCAGGAAATCGGTCAGCTGCTTGCGGGCGTTGTCCTTCTGCACCACGGTGTAGCGGATGTTGGGGCGGTCGAAGGAGCTAACGAAGTGGCGCGCTTCCTGCAGATCCAGACGCTCGGCGATCTCGCGCTGGGTCGGCGGGTCGGCGGTGGCGGTGAGCGCGATCCGCGGAATCTGCGGCCAGCGCTCGTGCAGCACGGTCAGCTGGCGGTATTCCGGGCGGAAGTCGTGGCCCCACTGCGACACGCAGTGGGCTTCGTCGATGGCGAACAGGGCAATCTGACTGCGTGACAGCAGCGACAGGAAGCGGCCGGTCAGCAGCCGCTCGGGGGCGACATAGAGCATGTCCAGCTCGCCGGCCAGCAGCTCGCGTTCGACGCGGCCGGCGGTCTCGGCATCCAGGGTGGAATTCAGGTACTCGGCACGAACGCCGAGCTGGCGCAGGGCTTCGACCTGGTCCTGCATCAGCGCGATCAGTGGCGAGATGACGATGCCACATCCGTCACGCAGCAGGGCCGGCACCTGGTAGCACAGCGACTTGCCACCGCCGGTGGGCATCAGCACCAGGGCATCGTGACCGGCAGCCACATGCTCCACGATGTCCTGCTGGGGACCACGGAAATCGTCGTAACCAAAGACGCGTTGAAGCAGGTCGTGCGCGGGACGGGAAGCCATCGCGCTAGTTTACCCCGGCGGGGGAGTCGGCAGGGCTGCGCCCTGCACCTGCAGAAGCCTTCAAGCCAGAGCAACGTCAAAGGCAGCAGCCGGCTCTGGGGTGTCTGCTGGTTGGGCGGGGCGGTGTGGGCTTGCAGGACACGCCGTAAACCCGTCCATGGGGGCTCGATGGCGCCATCCATGGCGCCAACGGTCCTGCAAGCCCACACCGCCCCACCTCTGACAGATTTTCGCGATCGGGTAGATCCACGCCGTGCGTGGATGAGCGTCCATTGAAATCGAACATTTCGATATCTGTGAGATTTGAGCCGAGCATGGCTCGGCTCTACACAGGGCGCCGGCAGCTCGCGAGAATCTGTCAAAGGCGGGGTGGGTCCGGTTGCGGGGGCGTGAGCCGCATGGGTCGGGCGCATGCGCCCGACGGGTTGGGCAGGACGCCCAACCCCGGTCTTGCCGTGTGCGCAGGAAAGCGCACACGAGCAAGCGGCGACCGAGCTTACATGGGTGAGGGCGCTTTGCTTGCGAAGCACTGCTTCGCAAGCGCCCGAACGCACAGCCGCCAGCGGCTGGGCCGGGCCCCGGAGGGGGACTTGCAGCGTCCCCCGTAACCGGACCCACCCCGCCATCCCACAGGAAGCCAGCTTTTGCTTCGGCGGTTGCTGTTGCTCCGGCTTGCAGCAGGTACAGGGCCGCAGGCCCTGTCGAACCCCCTACCGCCCCATGACCCTGGCGATCGCTTCCACCAGCAGCTCACCGGTCACCGGCTTGCGCAGGAAACCGCCGATGCCGGCCGCTTCCACCTGCTGCTGCAGGTCCGGATCGGTCCGCGCGGTCACGGCAAGCAGCGGCAGCATGTAGCCCTGGTTGCGCAGGTGCTGGGCCAGCTCGAAGCCACTCAGGCCCGGCAGGTCAAGATCCAGCAGGCCGACGTCGAAATCACCGGCGCTGATCTCGCGCAGTGCCGCCAGCGCATGCCCCGCATGCACGACCTCGTGCCCGCGCGCACTCAGCAACCCGCGCACCACGTCGGCCACGGTCGCATCGTCCTCCACCAGCAGTACCCGCAATGGCGGCATGTTCGCCGCGTCCTCGCGGTGCGTTTCACCATCTGCTTCGGCATTGGCATCGACCACCATCGGCAACGGCAACGTCACGCCGAAGCAGGTGCCGCGACCGAGTTGGCTCTCCACCTGGATGCGCCCTTGCATCGCATGCGCCAGTTCGCGGCAGATCGCCAGGCCCAGGCCACTGCCGCCGTACTGGGCGGCGGTACGTGCACCATCGGCCTGCTCGAAGCGGCGGAACAGGCGTTGCTGCTGCTCCTGGCTGATGCCGGGGCCGGTGTCGCGCACCTCGAAATGCAGCGATCGCAGCTCGGCGTCGCCGCGCGCGTGCAGGGTGATGGTGCCGCGGCTGGTGAACTTGACCGCATTCGAGAGCAGATTCAGCAGAATCTGCCGGACCCGCATTGCATCGCCGGTGGCCTGCAGGCCGGGGGGCAGCTGGTTGTCGAGGGTGAAACGCAGGCCCTTCTGCGCCGCCAACGGCCCCATCAGCGCGGTCAGGTCCTGCAGCAGGCTGCTCAGTGCGAACGGCTTGTGCTGCAATTCCAGACGACCCGATTCGATCCGCGCAAGGTCCAGCGCATCGTTGACCAGGTGCAGCAGGTGCTCGCCGGCATGGCGGATCGATTGCGTATAGCCGCGCTGCTGCGGATCCAGAGGCGAGGACAGCAGCAGCTCGCTCATGCCCAGCACACCGGTCATCGGCGTGCGGATCTCATGGCCAAGGTTGGCCAGGAAGCGGGTCTTGGCCGCCGACGCCTGTTCGGCCAGCTCCTGCTTGTGCAGCGCCAGCTGATAGGCGTGGCGACGCTGCAGGCGACGACGGTACAGCCAGGCGAACCAGCTGGTCAGCAGCAGCGCGAACGAGGCCAGCACCAGCAGGCCGGACAAGCTGCGCCACCACGGTGGCTGCACGCGGAATTCCAGGCTCTGCACCCGTGACCAGACATGGTCGGCCGATCGCGCCTGCACTTCCAGCCGATAGCTGCCCGGTGCCAGTCGCGAGAACAGGCGCTCACCGGCTGGTCCCACTTCCACCCAGTCCGGGTCGTAGCCGGCCAACCGGTAACGATAGGTATTGGACGCCGAATCGGCGAATGACAGCAGGCGCGCGACGATGCGCAGATCGCGGTCGCCATCGGCGATCTGCAACGGCGTGTCGTGGGTGAGGTCCAGCACCTGCTCGTTGCGGCGCACCTCCACCCGCTCGATCACCAGCGGCGCACGCCGCATCGAGGGCCGCACCTGCTCCGGGTCGAACACCACCACACCGGCCGGCGTACCCGCCACCAGATGGCCGTCTCCCGACATCACCAGCGTGTGCTCACGGAATTCCTGGCTCGGCAGGCCGTCGTGCACGCCATACAGGCGCACGCTCTGGCCATCGGCACCGATGCGCACCAGGCCACGCGCACTGGTTGCCCACGCTACCCCCTGGGCATCGACCACCAGTCCCGAGGCGGAGATCGCCGGGTAGCCCTGCTCGGCACCAATCACGGCCTGCCGCTCCAGCCGGCCCTGGCTCCAGCGGTAGCGCGACAGGCGGCCATCCTCGGACAGCCAGACCTGGCCATCGCTTCCCACGTGCAGAGCATGGATCGCGGTCGCCGGTGCACCCGGCACCGGCTGGAAACGCTCGCTTTCCGGCAGCCACTGCAGCAGGCCACGGCTGCTGGCCAGCCAGATATGGTCCTGAGGCCCGCATTCCACGTCGAGATTGAGCTGGCCCTGCTGCAATCCGCGCTGGCCATTGTCCAGCTGGCGCCGCAGGCGCCCATCCAGATCGCGCTGCTGAAGACCCGCCGACAGCATCAGCCAGAGACTGTCACCATCACAGGTCATCATCGATTCGATGACCCCTTCCATGGTCGCGTCGGCGCCGGCATCCCGGCCCCAGCGGCGCAGATCACGCCGCTTCGGGTCATAGCGCAGCAGTGCGTCGTTGGAACCGATCCAGACCTGGCCGCGGCGATCCTCGCGCACCGAGGTCAGCCAGTGCATGCCGTTGACCCAGGTGCGATGCTGTTCGATGCTGCCGGTCTTCGGATCGAAGCGGTCCAGCGCGCCGTGGCTGCCGACCGTCCAGATGCCGCCGTTGCTGGACGGGCTGGTACCCAGCACGAAAGCGTTGCGCAGCGAGCGGGGGTCGTCCTCCAGCCGCGACAGCACCGAGAACTGCCACCAACGCGGCAGCAGGTGCCAGAGGCCGGCGTTGGTGCTGGCCAGCCAGATACCGCCCTCGCGATCCTCGTAGGCGCCGGTCCAGTTCGGGCGCACCGGACCACGCGCCACGGCGCTGTACAGGGGCACGGCCTGGTACTGGCCATCGACCGCCCGGCCAAGGCCGGTGCGGGTGTCCAGCCAGTGCCCGCCCTGCTCGTCGCGCAGCATCATGCCCAGCACCTGTTCGCCTTCGGGCAGCTTCCAGGACGGCGCCTCGAAACGACCGTCGGGGCGACGCACGACGGCACCGGCCATCGTGCTGATCCAGAGGCTGCCATCGGGCTCGGCCGTCAGGCCATTGATCAGCTGGCTGGGAACGATGCCGGCACCGACCCGTTCAAAGTCTGTGCCGGTCCAGCGCGCGACGCCATGCTTGGTGCCGATCCACAGGCTGCCATCGGCCAGGGTTGCCAGGTACGGCACCGATGCGGCCGGCAGGCTGCGTGGGTTGTTCGCTTCGGGCAGGAAGCGCTGCAGCCGGTCCTGGTTGTCCAGGCGGTACAGACCACCTTCGTGGGTGCCGAACCAGACCGAACCATCCGGCGTCGTGGCCAGGCTCCAGACCGTGTTGGTGCCCATCAACGGCTGGCTGCTGCGGTCGTAGAAATGCAGCTGGCGGCGATCGGCCGACATCCGTACAAGACCGGCGTTCTCGGTGCCGATCCAGAGCTGGTTGCGGGCATCGACCAGCACCGTCCAGATGCGGTTGTCGCGCAGGCCGTCTTCCGAACGCCAGATCCGGTAGTTGCGCCCGTCGTAGCGGGCCAGGCCGTCGTTGGTGGCGATCCACAGGTAACCGTAACGGTCCTCGGCCATGCGGTTCACGGTATTGGACGGCAAGCCGTCGAACACCGTCACCTGGCGCGGGCTCGGTGGCACCGGCTGCGCCGCAGCGGGCGACAGGCAGCACAGGAGGACCAGCAGCAGCATCGCCGCCCGCAGATACACCACCGATTGCCTCCTCACGCTGCTTCTGATGATTCCCGCACTACGGGCGTCGGCATGGTAAACCGAAAGTCGCGCCGTTCACGCCCGGCACTGCCGCATTCAAAGGGTGGTCTGCCGTTTTGCGCGCGCTTGGGCAATGGCAGCCACCAGCATGTCACCGGTCACCGGCTTGCGCAGGAAGCCATCGAACCCGGCCGCCAGGACCTGGGTCTCAGCGTAGGCATCGGAGCGTGCGGTGACCGCCACCAGGGGTAGTTCATAGCCCATGGTGCGCAGCTGGCGGGCGATGGCGGTGCCGTCCAGCGCCGGCAGATCGAGATCCAGCAGGCCCACGTCAAAGCCATCGGTGGCGATCTCCGAAAGCGCGCCCAGGCCATGCAGCACGTGCACCACATCGTGCCCACGGCCACGCAGCAGGCCGGCGATGACCTCCGCCACGGTCGCGTCATCCTCCACCAGCAGGATGCGCAGTGGCGGCAGCATCGGCAGCACCGGCGATTCGCCCGGCGCATTGGTGGCCTGCCGGATCCAGGGTAGTGGCAACCACACCCGGAAACGCGCGCCCTTGCCCGGCTGGCTGTCCACTTCGATGCGTCCGTTCATGGCCACGGCCAGCTCCTGGCAGATCGCCAGGCCCAGCCCGCTGCCGCCATAGCGCGACGCAGTGCGCGGGCCGTCCGCCTGTTCAAAGCGATGGAACAGGCGGTCCTGCTGCTCGGCGTTGATGCCCGGGCCGGTGTCATGCACTTCGAAGCAGAGGCCGCCGCCATTCTCCTCCAGTCGCACGGCCAGGCCGACGTGCCCACGCTCGGTGAACTTGATTGCGTTGCCCAGAAGATTCAGCAGGATCTGCCGCACGCGCATCTCGTCGCCGCTGACGCTGACCGGCCCCGGCGGATCGCTCCCACGCTGGAACTCCAGGTTGCGCTGCTTCGCCATCGGCTGCATCAACGCCTGCACCTGGTCGAGCAGGCCGGCCAGATCGAACGGGCGCAGGTCCAGCTCCAGCCGGCCGGCCTCGATGCGGGCCAGATCCAGCGCGTCGTTGACCAGCCGCAGCAGGTGGCTGCCAGCCTGCTGGATCGAGCCTGCATAGCTGCGCTGCACCGCATCCAGCGGGGTGGCCAGCAGCAGTTCGCTCATGCCGAGCACACCGGTCATCGGCGTGCGTACCTCATGGCCCAGCGTGGCCAGGAACCGGCTCTTGGCCTGTGAGGCCTGCTCTGCCAGCTGCTGCTTGTGCACGGTCAACTGCCATTGCTGGCGGCGGCGCAGGCGCGCACGGATCGACCACACCAGGATAAGCAGCAGCAGCGAGCCGATCAGGAGGTAGCCGAAGATCGCCATGCCGCTGCGCCACCAGGGTGGCAGCACCTTCACCTGCAACTGCTGCGAAGGCGTCCACGCGCCACTGGCCGTGGCTGCCTGGACTTCAATGACGTAGCTGCCGGTCGGCAGCCGCGACAACGTGCGCTGGCCGTCACCGCCCTGCTCCACCCAGTTCTGGTCGTAACCCTGCACCCGGAAGCGGTAACGATTGCCCTGCGGATTGGCATAGGAAAGCAGTCGTGCATCGATCTGCAGATCACGATCATCCGGCCCCAGCAACAGCGTGCCGGTGGTCGGCAGTGGTTGCCAGCCACGGGCATCATCGCGCCGCACGCGGACCTCGGCGATCACCAGCGACGACGGCGGTAACACGGCGTCGGCAGCATTCACATCGAACACCACCAGGCCGGTCTGGGCCACCGCAAGCACGCGACCATCGGCATTCACCGCTGGCGGCCGGCTGGTGAACTCGGCATCGGGCAGGCCATCGCGTTCGTTGAACTGCTGCAGGCGGCGCGCCTTCGGGTCCCACCGCAGCAGGCCACGTGGCGTGGTCGCCCACAGGCGGCCATCTTCGGCCAACGCCAGTCCCCCCATGCTCACTGACGGCACGCCCGCACTGCCATCGATGCGCTGGATCAGGCGCAGGCTCATGCCATCCCACTGGTAGCGCTCGAGCGCGCCCTGGCGGGCCAGCCACAGCTGCTGTGGATCCACCCACACCAGATCGTAGATCAGCCCACGCGAAACGCCCGGCACCGCTTCGAAACGCCCGGCCTGTTCACGCCAGATCCCCATGTCGCCCATCACCCAGGCCTTGCCCTGGGCATCAAAGCGGATCTGCTCAACCGGTGAATCGGCCGTCTTGCGGAGATCCTCCAGCGGGAAACTACGCAGCACGCGGCCATCGGCGCTGCGCTGCTGCAGGCCCAGGTTCATCACCGACAGCCAGACCGTGCCATCGGGGGCCTGCCGCATCAGATCGATGCGCTGGCGCAGGTCGGCCCCTCCATCGATATGCCAATCGTGCAGCGCGCGGGTGGCCGGGTCGTACACGCTGATGCGGCCGGCACGCCCCAGCCACAGGCGCCCGTCCGGCCGCGGCAGCACCGACCACACCGCCCCGCTGCCGATCTCGCGATCGCTGGCCAACAACTTCAGCACTCCCTGCGCGTCCAGCTGGTACACGCCATGCGCTGAGCCGACGTAGTAATTCCGGCCATCACTGGCTGCACTCAACAGGTACTGGCTGTCCAGCGGCTTGCCGTCAAGCTGGTTCCAGATCGAAAACCGGCGCCAGTCCGGCGGCAGGTAGGCCAGGCCCTGGGTCAGCAGCGCCACCCACAATCCGCCCTCATGGTCCTGCATCAGATCAAGCACACCGCTCTGGGCAGTGAGGAAACCACTGCCACGGTCGCCGTCGAGCCGCCGCAGCATGCTGGCATCTCCGCGCAACAGGCCATCGGAGGTGCCCGCCCAGTAACCCCCCTGGCGATCGGCCAGCACCAGGGCCGAACGCAGGCGTGCACTGTCGGTCCAGCGCGGACGACTGACCCGGTCCTGCGCGTCGATACGGTAGAGGCCGTCGTTCTGGCTGCCGGCCCAGATCGAGCCATCGGGGTCGCGGCTCAGGCGCAACACACTCAGCGCCCCCAGTTCGCGCGGCGCGACAGCCTCGAACCCAGTGCCGTTCCAGCGCGCAATGCCCGCCTCGGTGCCGATCCACAGGCGCCCCTGCGCATCGACCAGGCTGCTGTAGATGGTATTGCTGGGCAACCCGCCAGGACGGGCCGGATCATGCTCGAAGAAGCGCAGGCTGCCGTCTTCACCGAAACGGCAGACGCCATGGCCACTGGTGCCGATCCACAGTGCATCCTCGGCGTAGGCCAACGTCCAGAACTGGCTCATGCAGGGGCCGTTGACCGCATCGAAGGTCTTGAAGTGCTCGCGGTCAGCATCCAGCCGGGCCACGCCCTTGCCATTGATGCCGACCCAGACGCGATCCAGGGGATCGACCAGCAGGGTCTCGATCTCGTTGCCGGGCAGCGATCCCGGCTGCTCCGGATCATGTTCCCAGACCCGCAGGCTGCCGCCGTCATAGCGCACCAGGCCACCATCGGTGGCAGCCCATATATGGCCCTGGCGGTCCTCGGCCAACGCCAGCACCATGCGCGAGGGCATGCCTTCGGCGGCACCGAAACGGCGCAGGCGCGGTGTTTCCGCCATGTCCAGGGCCGTGGCCGCCGTGGCGAACGCCATCAGCAGCAGCCCCATTCCCGCGATGCCTCGGCACCACCGGCGCCAACCGCTCGTCATCCTGAACCCCCTGTCCTGTCCCGATTGTCACACAGGGCCGGCTTCATGGCTGCAACAGCCTGTTTCCACCGGTGGACCCACCACGAACTGTTGCAGCCATGCACGCAACGTTGGCAGGGGGCTGTGCGTATGATCGCAACGTCCCCCTTTCCGGAGCCCGCCATCGATGCGTCCCTGCCTGGCCCTGCTGCCGATGCTGCTCGCCACCGCCCCCGCCTGGGCGGATGCAGATACCTATCGCCTCGATCCGGTGCATACGCGTGTGCTGTTCACCATCGACCACGCGGGTTACTCGCAGGCGATGGGCACGGTCTCCGGCAGTGAGGGCCGCCTGCAGTTCGATCCCGACAACTGGCGCGAGGCCACACTGGATGTCGAGGTCCCCGTGTCGCGACTGGACCTGGGTGATGCCAAATGGAACCAGGCCACGCTGGCCCGCAGCCTTCTGGATGGCGAGCGTTTCCCGAAGGCACATTTCGTCTCCAGCCGGGTCGAACCGATCGATGCCAGGCGCGCCCACGTGATCGGCACCCTGACCCTGCGCGGGGTCAGCCAGGAGATCACGCTGGACGTGACGCTCAACGCCATCAAGCGCTATCCCCTGCCCCCGTTCCGACGCACCGCCGGTTTTTCCGCCAGCACCACGCTGAGCCGGCGCGCGTTCGGCATCACCGCCTGGCCGGGCGTCATCGGTGATGCAGTACAGCTGAGGATCGAGGCTGAAGCCACACTCGACCGCAGCGACGCCCCGGGAACTCCCGCTCCCGTTCCACACTCCGACCCCAAGACGGCCCCCTAGAGGACCCTTCATGACCGCCAAGAACACCCCCGCCGCCTGGGGGAGTGTCAGCCAGATCCTGCATTGGTTGATCGCATTGCTGATCCTCGCCCTCGGCATGGTCGGCCTGACCATGGGCGAACTGCCCAAGACCCCCAAGTATTTCTGGGTCTATACCGCGCACAAGTCGATCGGCATCACCGTGCTGGCGCTCGTACTCTTCCGCCTCGGCTGGCGCCTGTATGCCGGTGCCCCCAAGCCGGTGCCGGGCGTGCCCAGCTGGCAGGAACGCATCGCCAGTGCCACCCATGTGCTGCTGTATGTGCTGATGTTTGCCATCCCGCTATCGGGCTGGCTGTACGACTCGGCCAGCGGCCTGCGCCCGTTCCGCTGGTTCGGCCTGGTCGACGTGCCCAAGCTGAGTGGCCCGGACCCGCAGGTCGTTGCGGTATCCCATGCCATCCACGAATACGGCTTCTGGCTGTTGATCGCGGTGGTGCTGGCCCATGCCGGCGCTGCCTTCTACCACCACCTGTTCCAGCGCGATGCGACCTTGTCCCGCATGTTGCCGCGTGGCTGGCTCACCTCCCCTCAGAAGGACTGACCGATGAACCTGAAACTGACCACTCCGGCCGCCGTGGCCGCCGCCCTGGCCGGCATGCTGGCCACCGCCCCGGTGCTCGCCGCCGACTACGCGCAGGCCCCCGGTGCCGGTTCGATCCTGGTGTTCGCGACCAAGTACGACGGCGAAGTGTTCACCGGCAGCTTCCCGGGCTTTGCCACCAAGCTCAGCTTCGACCCGGCCAACCCGGCCGCCGGTTCGCTGGACGTGGTGATCCCGCTGGCCGGCGCCAAGAGCGGCAACAGCGACCGCGACTCGACCCTGCAGACCGCCGACTTCTTCAACGTCGGCAAGTTCGCCACCGCGCGCTACACCGCCAAGGGCTTCCGAGCGGTGGGCAACGACCAGTTCGCCGCCGACGGCACCCTGGAACTGCGCGGGGTCAGCAAGCCAGTCACGCTGACCTTCACCTGGAAGCCGGGCACCCAGCCGGTGCTGACCGGCAAGGCCACCGTCAAGCGCCTGGACTTCGGCGTCGGCAGCGGTGACTGGGCCGACACCAAGACCATCCCGGACGAAACCGCGATCAGCACGATCGTGAAGTTCGACGCGAAATGAGCGATGGGCCGGGGCACGGCCCCGGCCGCATCCTGTAGAGCCGAGCCATGCTCGGCTGCCGTCCAGGTCGCGCTGCGCGCGTCAGCCGAGCATGGCTCGGCTCTACAGTGAGCTTTCAGCCAGCCAGGCCTTAACCGTGGCCGCGTCGAACGGCCAGTCCAGCTCACGGTCACCGCGCTCGTCGCGCAGCACCGGCACCCGCGCGCCGTAGCGCGGCTCCAGCGCCGGCTGGTCATCCAGGAACACCGATTCGAACTCCGGCGCCCTGGCCTTGGCCAGCTCGGCCAGGGCCATGTCGCACAGGTGGCAGTCGTCACGCTGGAACAGAGTCAACACCGGATGGGACCCCTTGGCGGAAATGCTGCGCCGCAGCCATGGAAGTGCGGCATGAACCGCTAGAATAGCGGTCTCTTCCGGTACCCGCAGTACGGCAACCATGGCTGTCAGCACGTTCGACGTTTTCAAGATCGGCATTGGCCCGAGCTCCTCGCACACCGTCGGGCCAATGAAGGCCGCCGAGCGATTCATCCACCGCTGGCTGCTCGATCCGGGCCGCCTGCACGAAGTCGCGCGCATCCGCGCCGATGTCTACGGCTCGCTGGCGCTGACCGGCCGCGGCCACGGCACCGACAAGGCGATCCTGCTGGGCCTGGAAGGGCAGCGGCCAAACCTGATCGACCCGGACATCATTCCGGCCACCCTGGAGCGCATCCGCAGCAGCAAGCGCATCCAGCTGATGGGCCAGCACGAGATCGCCTTCGACGAAAAGCGCGACCTGGGCATGAACAAGCGCCAGAAGCTGCCGTACCACACCAACGGCATGCGCTTCACCGCGTACAACGCCGAGGACGAAGTGATCGCCACCCGCGATTACTACTCCGTCGGTGGTGGCTTCGTGGTCAACCAGGACGACGCGGCCGATGACCGCATCGTGCCCGACGAAACCCCGCTGCCCTACCCGTTCAAGAGCGGCGACGAGCTGCTGGCGCAGACCGCGCGCAGCGGCCTGAGCATTGCCCAGCTGATGTTCGAGAACGAGAAGTGCTGGCGCAGCGAAGACGAGATCCGCGCGCAGCTGCGCGAGATCTGGAGTGCGATGCAGTCGTGCGTGGCGCGCGGCATCCGCGAGGAAGGCGTGCTGCCGGGTGGCCTGAAGGTGGGCCGTCGTGCACCGGCGCTGTACCGCGAGCTGTCGTCGAAGCCGGAAGCGGCAATGCGCGACCCGCTGACCACGCTGGACTGGGTCAACCTGTACGCGCTGGCGGTGAACGAAGAGAACGCCGCCGGTGGCCGTGTGGTGACCGCGCCGACCAACGGTGCGGCCGGCGTGCTGCCGGCGGTGCTGCATTACTTCGACCGCTTCTGCCCCGGCGCCAACGAGCAGCGCGTATTCGATTTCCTGTTGACCTCGGCAGCGATCGGCATCCTCTACAAGGAAAACGCCTCGATTTCCGGCGCCGAAGTGGGTTGCCAGGGCGAAGTGGGCGTGGCCTGCTCGATGGCGGCCGGTGGCCTGGTCGCGGCGCTGGGTGGCAACCCCAGCCAGATCGAGAATGCCGCAGAAATCGGCATGGAACACAACCTCGGCCTGACCTGTGACCCGATCGGCGGCCTGGTGCAGATCCCCTGCATCGAACGCAACGCGATGGGCGCGGTGAAGGCAATCAATGCCTCGCGCATGGCGATGCGTGGCGACGGCAAGCACAAGGTGTCGCTGGACAAGGTGATCAAGACCATGCGCGATACCGGCCGCGACATGCAGGACAAGTACAAGGAAACCAGCCGCGGTGGGCTGGCGGTGAACGTCATCGAGTGCTGAGTCGTAACGCCGGACGGCACCGTCACCGCGTTCCGGTTAGGCTCGGGGCTCCCTTGCCCCCGGACTACCCCATGCGCGTGATCGCTGCCGCCCTGCTTGCCTGCCTGCCGCTGCCTGCCCTGGCTGCGCCGACCTACGGGCCACGCCTGGAAGGCTTCGACTACGGCTATCCGGTGAAGACCTTCGCACTGGAATCGCAGCGGCAGCCGCTGGAAATGGCCTACCTGGACATCGCGCCGAAGAAGGCGCCCATCGGTGTGGTGGTGCTGCTGCACGGCAAGAACTTCTGCGCCGCCACCTGGAAGGAATCGATCAAGCCACTGGTTGCCGCCGGCTACCGGGTGATTGCACCGGACCAGGTGGGCTTCTGCAAATCCAGCAAGCCCGAGCGCTACCAGTATTCGTTCGCGCAGCTGGCCGCCAACACCCATGCCCTGCTGCAACAGCTGCAACTGGGCGATGTGCCGGTGCACCTGGTCGGCCATTCGATGGGCGGCATGCTGGCGGTGCGCTACGCGCTGATGTTTCCGCAGGACCTGCGCAGCCTGTCGCTGGTCAACCCGATCGGGCTGGAAGACTGGAAGGCGTTGGGCGTGCCGTGGCGCAGCGTGGACGCGTGGTACGCCGGCGAAATGAACATCAGCTATGACAGCATCCGCCGCTACCAGCTGGAGGTGTACTACGACGGCAAATGGAAACCGGCGTATGAACCGTGGGCGCGGATGCAGTCGGGCATGTACGAAGGCCCGGGCAAGCAGGCTGTTGCATGGAGCCAGGCGCTGGCCTCGGACATGGTGTTCAACCAGCCGGTGGTTTACGAACTGAAAAACCTGCAGGTGCCGACTACGTTGTTCATCGGCCAGAAGGACCGCACCGCGATCGGCCGCGACCTGGCGCCGCCTGCGGTGAAGGCGACGCTGGGCAACTATCCGGTGCTCGGCAAGTCCGCGGCCGCGACGATTCCCGGCGCCACGCTGGTCGAGTTCGCCGAACTGGGCCATTCGCCGCAGGTGCAGGACCCGAAGCAGTTCAACGCCGCGTTGCTGAAGTTCTTGAAGTCACGCTGACCGGCAGGGCGCCCCTGTAGAGCCGAGCCCACGCTCGGCTCATGCGGCAGGATGGGGATTCTGCCAGGAGCAGCCGAGCGTGGGCACGGCTCTACAGAAGCGGTGCGATCAACCCACGATCCGCAACACATCATCCAGCAGCGCGGCGGCGGTGACTTCCGCGCCAGCGCCCGGGCCCTGGATCAACAACGGCTGGCGCTGGTAACGGTCACTGTGGATGGCTACGCGGTTGTCGTTGCCCGCGCCCTGCGCCAACGGGTGATCGGCCGGCAACTCGCGCAGGCCCACCTGCGCACCCGCGCCATCGACACGGCCAACGAAACGCAGCACGTGGCCGTTGTCGCGCGCCTGCCGCCAACGCGCCTGCAACGGCGCATCCAGCTGCTCCAGTGCCCCCAGTGCATCCTCCAGCGGCAACGCTGCCAGCGTTTCAGGCACCAGTGAATCCACCTGCACCTGCGAAGCATCCAGCGCCAGCCCGCTGCTGCGGGCCAGGATCAGCAGCTTGCGCCGCACGTCTTCGCCGGACAGGTCCAGGCGCGGATCGGGCTCGGTGTAGCCGGCCGCCAACGCTTCGCGCACCGCCGCCGAGAACGGCGACTGGCCGTCGTAACGATGGAACAGCCACGCCAGCGAACCGGACAGCACACCCTCGATGGCATGGATGTGATCGCCACCGGCCACCAGCGCGCGCAGGCTGCTCAACAGCGGCAGGCCGGCACCGACGGTGGCGCTGTCGCCATAGCGCGCACCACTGTCTGCGCAGCTTTCGGCAATCGCCTGCGCGCGTGCGAGCTGCGCACCACGGCCCAGCTTGTTGGCGGTCACCACGTGCACGCCGCGCGCCAGCCACTGCACGTGGCGTGCGGCCACGTCTTCGCTGGCGGTGGCATCGACCACTACATCGCCACGTTCCAGTCCTTCGGCGCTGGCCCACGGCGGCGAACTCTGGCCATCGCGCGGTGCACGCCGTGCCAGCTCCAGCGGCAACACCAGGTCACGATCGATCTCCAGCGCAGTGCGTGAATTGGCCAGCCACTGCACGCTGGGCAGTTCCAGCCCACGCGCCCGCAATGCTTGGTAACGCTGCACGAAGGCCGAGCCGACCGTGCCAGTGCCCAGCAGCGCCAGGCGTCCCACGCCCAGCGCAGGAATGTCAGCGGCGAGCGCGCTCATGCATCCACCACCTGTTTGCGACGCGCGGCCGCATCAATCACCGCTTCGGCGCGCTGCAGCGCGGCGCCCAGATCTGCCAGCAGGTCACGCTCGGCCTCGATGCCGACAGACAGGCGCAGCAGCCCTTCGCTGATGCCCGCGGCGGCGCGCGCTTCGGCGGTCATCGCCGCATGGGTCATGGTGGCCGGATGCGCGATCAGGCTTTCGACGCCGCCCAGCGATTCGGCCAGGGTGAAACAGCGCAGGCCATCGACGAAGGCACGCACTGCGGCATGCGGATCATCGCCTTCGCAGTCGGCCAGTTCGAACGACAACATCGCGCCAAAGCCGCTTTGCTGGCGTGCGGCGATGGCATGCCCGGGGTGATCGGCCAGGCCCGGGTAGTAGACCCTACCGACTGCCGGATGCTGGTCCAGCAGGGCAACGATCGACGCGGTGTTCTCCTGGTGCACGCGCAGGCGCGCATCCAGCGTGCGCAGGCCGCGCAGGGTCAGGAAGGCATCGAACGGCGAACCGGTCAGGCCCAGCGCGTTGCCCCACCACACCAGCTGCTCGTGCAGTGCCTGATCGCGCGCGACCACCGCACCACCCACCACATCGCTGTGGCCATTGATGTACTTGGTGGTGGAATGCAGCACCAGATCTGCGCCGAAGGCCAGCGGTTGCTGCAGCGCCGGCGACAGGAAGGTGTTGTCGACCACCACGAGTGCACCGGCCTTGTGCGCGGCATCGATGACGAAGCGCAGGTCGGTGATGCGCAGCAGCGGGTTGGACGGGGTTTCCACCAGCACCAGCTTCGGCTGGGTGGCCAGCGCCTGTGCCAGTGCACGCGGATCGGTCAGGTCGGCGGTGACCAGTTCGAAGTGGCCCTTCTTCGCCAGCGCATTGAACAGGCGCCAGCTGCCACCGTACGCATCGTGCGGCACCACCAGGGTATCTCCCGGCTGCAGCAGTGCATTCAGCACCAGGTTGATCGCCCCCATGCCGGTGGCGGTGATCACGCCGCCGGCACCGCCTTCCAGTTCGGCCAGCGCCTCACCCAGCAGGTCGCGGGTGGGGTTGCCACTGCGCGTGTAGTCGTACTGGCGCTTGTTGCCGAAGCCTTCAAAGCTGAAGTTCGACGACAGCACGATCGGCGGGGTGACCGCGCCATGGGCGGTATCGCGATCGATGCCGGCACGGACGGCGGCGGTGGTGCGACTACAGGACGGCTCGTTGGCGTGCAGGCTCATGCGGACTCTCCAGAGGTGCGGAAGGCGGTGGCGAGGATCGCGTCGATGCGATCGGTTTCTTTGAGGAAGGCGTCGTGGCCGTAGGGCGAGCGCAGCACGCGCAGGCTGCCGCGCGGGCCCAGACCTTCGACCAGGCCGACGAGGTCGGCCAGCGGCACCAGGCGGTCGCCCTCCACGGCCACCACCACGGTCGGCGGCAGGATCGCGGCGGGGTCGACGCGGTGCAGGTCGATCGATTCGGACAGGCGCAGGTAGGCGGTCACCGGTGTGCGCGCGACGTACTGCGCGCCGGCGGCGTCGAGATAGTCTTCGGCGGCCACGCGCACGCGGCCGTTGATCACTTCCGGCGCGGCATCGAAGCGCTCGCCGAATTCTTCCGGGGTGCGGTAGCTGAGCATGGCGAACTGCCGGGCCAGCGCCAGGCCATGATCTTCGCCGCACTGCAGCTGGCCCAGCGCGACGGCGCGGCGCTGCAACGCGCGCCAGGCGGCGGCATACGGGTGCGGGCGATGCGCACCGCTGGCCAGCACCAGCTGGCGCACGCGGGCACGATGACGGATCGCGAACTGCTGGCCGACCAGCGCGCCATACGAATAGCCGACGAAGGCTTTCAGCGCGCGGATGCCGAGATGATCCAGCACCAGCGCCAATGCGTCGGCCTGATCGGCGGTATCGATCGGCACGTCCAGCGCACCGTCGGCGCCGATGAAATCGAACGCCAATACGCGCAGCTGCTGCGGATCCAGCGTGCGCCCCCTGCCGACCAGCTCTTCGGCCCAGCCCTTCTCGCTGAACTGTGCGTTGGAGGCCACATGGCGATGCGCGGAGATGCCGCCGGCCAGTACCACCACCGGCGCGTTGGCCGGGCCGACCCACTCGTAGCGCAGGCGCACCGGGCTGGGGCCGGCATGACGCATCGACAGCACCGCGGCGAACTCACCGCGCTCGGCATGCACACGGTCTTCGACCGGCACGCTGACGGGGACAAAGGGTTCGGGGCGAACGGCGGTACTGGTGGCGAAGCTCATGGCGGGATCCGGTTGGGGAATCGGCCATCGAGCCTTCGCGGGGCCCGCGTTCGAGATGCACGTGTGGTGCATGGTTCGAACCATCTTTCGGTGGACGCCACGGTCCCCGCAGGATTTGGCACCTACGCGGACGCTTGCGCGCCTGCGGGCTGCCCCGGCTTCAAAGGGCCTGTCCCTCTGCCGGTCTCGATGGTGAGGCCACGATGCCAGCCCTTCCGCGCACTGTCAATCCCTTCATGCGGATAAAGCGATGAATATTTTCGTCCCGGGTATGCGAGGGGCGTCGCGGTTGTCCCGTTCAGGATCCGGTACAGTCCCGGCGGTCCCTGCCGCTGGAACCCCCGATGCCACGCCTGCCCCTGACCTGGCTGCTGCTGCCCCTGCTGGCGAGTGCGACGGCCAGCGCCGGCGACTGGCGCCAGGGCTGGGGACTGGTGCCTCCTCCCGCTTCTGCCGCCCGCGCAGGCGATGCCGAGGCTGCCGCACCGATGGCCCAGCTGCGCCTGCAACCGGTCGGCACGCAATGGCAGGCCCGTATCGACAACACCCTGGCCGGACCGCTGCAGATCGAGCTGCGCGCTGCACCCGGACACCCGGTCGAAGGGCTGCCGGTGCAATCGCTGATCCAGGGCGACAGCAGCCTGGTGGTCGGCCACCTGCCTGCCCCGCACGACGGCCGCACGCTGGACCTGCGCCTGCAGTCGGTACCGGGCAACCCGGCCGCACAGGCCGAGGATGTGGCCTATCGCCTGCCGTTCGATGCGGCCCGTCCACGCGTGGACCAGGCGCCGCAGGGCCGGTTCAGCCACGACGACGAGGAAAACCGCGATGCGGTCGACTTCGCGCTGCCTGAAGGCACGTTGGTGCTGGCCGCACGCGAGGGCACGGTGATGCAGATCCAGGATGGCTTCCGTGGCAACGGCCAGGACCGCGAACGCGATGGTGGCCGCGCCAACTTCATCCGCGTGCTGCACAGCGACGGCAGCATGGCCCTGTACGGCCACCTGCAGGCCGGCGGCATGCGCGTGCGTCGCGGCCAGGCGGTGGGGGCCGGGCAGCCGATCGGCCTGTCCGGCAACAGTGGCTACAGCAGCGCCCCACACCTGCACTTCGTGGTACAGGTCAACCGCGGCATGGGCCTGCGCTCGGTGCCGGCACGCATCTTCGCCGAGCAGGGCCAGCTGCAGTTCGCCCGCCACGGCGAGGCCGACGGCGGGATCGGGCGCTGACCGGCCCCGGCCGGTATAATCGGGCGCTTATCTCTTTGAAAAGCGCCCCGGGCGGGCGCCACTGCCATGTCCGAAGTCGCCAACGAAGCGTCGCGTCGCCGCACGTTCGCCATCATTTCCCACCCTGACGCCGGCAAGACCACGCTGACCGAAAAGCTGCTGCTGTTCGGAGGCGCGATCCAGATGGCCGGTTCGGTCAAGGGCCGCAAGGCTGCCCGCCACGCCACCTCCGACTGGATGGCGCTGGAAAAGGAGCGCGGCATCTCCGTCACCTCCTCGGTGATGCAGTTCCCGTATGAAGGCAAGATCGTCAACCTGCTCGACACCCCCGGCCACGCCGACTTCGGCGAGGACACCTACCGCGTGCTGACCGCGGTGGACTCGGCGCTGATGGTGATCGACGTGGCCAAGGGCGTGGAAGAACGCACCATCAAGCTGATGGAAGTGTGCCGCCTGCGCGATACGCCGATCATGACCTTCATCAACAAGCTCGACCGCGAGGGCAAGGACCCGATCGAGCTGCTGGATGAAGTGGAAACCGTGCTGGGCATCCAGTGCGCCCCGGTCACCTGGCCGATCGGCATGGGCCAGCGCCTGAAGGGCGTGGTGCATCTGCTCACCGGCGAAGTGCACCTGTACGAACCGGGCCGCAACTTCACCCGCCAGGACTCGACCATCTTCCCGTCCATCGATGCCCCAGGCCTGGCCGAGAAGATCGGTGCACAGATGCTGGCCGACCTGCGCGACGAACTGGAACTGGTGCAGGGCGCCAGCCACCCGTTCGACCTGGACGCTTATCGCGCCGGCAAGCAGACCCCGGTGTTCTTCGGCTCGGGCGTGAACAACTTCGGCGTGCAGCCGCTGCTGGACTTCTTCGTCGAGCATGCGCCGTCGCCGCAGGCACGCTCCACCACCGGCCGCGAGATTGCCCCGGAAGAGAACAAGCTGACCGGCTTCGTGTTCAAGATCCAGGCCAACATGGACCCGCAGCACCGTGACCGCGTGGCGTTCATGCGCGTCTGCTCGGGCCGTTTCAGCGCCGGCATGAAGACCTTCCACGTGCGCACCGGCAAGGAAATGAAGCTGGCCAACGCCCTGACCTTCATGGCCAGCGATCGTGAAATCGCCGCCGAAGCGTGGCCGGGCGATGTGATCGGCATCCACAACCACGGCACCATTTCCATCGGCGATACCTTCACCGAAGGCGAAGCGGTCACCTTCACCGGTATTCCGAACTTCGCCCCGGAGCTGTTCCGTCGCGCACGCCTGCGTGATCCGCTCAAGCTCAAGCAGCTGCAGAAGGGCCTGGCCCAGCTGTCCGAGGAAGGTGCGACCCAGTTCTTCCGCCCGCTGACCAGCAACGACCTGATCCTGGGTGCGGTCGGTGTGCTGCAGTTCGACGTGGCCGCGTACCGCCTGAAGGACGAGTACGGCGTGGAAGCCACCTTCGAGCCGGTCAGCGTGACCACTGCGCGTTGGGTCCACTGCAGCAACGAAAAGAAGCTGGAAGAGTTCCGCGAGAAGAACGCACTGAACCTGGCACTGGATGCGGCCGGCCATCTGGTCTATCTGGCACCGACCCGGGTCAACCTGCAGCTGGCACAGGAACGTTCGCCGGATGTGCGCTTCTCGGCCACCCGCGAAGCGGCGCATACCGTTTCGGTGGGCTGATGCCACGGGGTCGGATCCCTTTCCGCAGGAAAGGGCTCTGACTCCTGCAGTGCCGGGCGTTCATCCACGCATGGCGTGGATCTACCGAGCACGGGCTCGTCAGCGCAACGCAGGGATTCACCCACCATACGGTGACGGGCGTGCACACGGCGGCCATCGCGGCGATGATAGGGGGACGCGGGTCCCCCTCCCCGTGAACGATGCCCATGCCCATGTCGACGACGTCCATTGCTTCGATCCGTGAAGAAATCGCCAGCGCCCTGACCCATGGCCTGGGCGCGGTATTCGCCCTGGCAGCCAGCGCGGTGTTGATTACCCTGGCCGCGATCTACGGCGACGGCTGGCAGCTGGCCAGCGCGATCGTGTTCGGTATCGCGCTGTTGCTGCTGTACACCGCCTCCACGCTGTATCACGCCATCCAGCATCCGGTCGCCAAGGGCCGGTTGAAGGTGTTCGACCACTGCGCGATCTATGTACTGATCGCGGGTACCTATACCCCGTTCACCCTGATCGGCCTGCGCGGCCCGTGGGGCTGGGGCCTGTTCACCGCGATCTGGGCACTGGCGCTGGGTGGTGTGGTGTTCAAGCTGTTCTACACCGGCCGCTTCAAGGCGCTTTCCACCGGCATCTACATCGCCATGGGCTGGCTGGTGATCGTGGCGATCAAGCCGATGCTGGCCTCGATCGACGGCTGGACGCTGGGCTGGCTGCTGGCCGGCGGCCTGTCGTACACGCTGGGCACCTATTTCTATCACCGCGAATCGATCCCCTATTCGCACGCGATCTGGCACCTGTTCGTGATCGGCGGCAGCGTCTGCCACTTCGTCGCGGTGACCATGCAGGTGCTGTAACGGCGCGGGTTGTGCACACCACGCACATGGACGCTTCGCGCCCCGTCCACGATGAAGGGGCAACCATGGCAGCGTGAATGCTGCCGCCTCCCCTGCCGCAACGCGCGCTTCCCGCTGGCGCCTCCGCAGACCTGGCCCGCGCGGCCGGCGCTGGCTCACGGTCCTGGTCTTCCTGCTGGCAGTGATCCTGGTGGTGATCGCGCTGTGGGACTGGAACTGGTTCAAGGGTCCGGTCGAGCGCGCGGTGCAGGCACGCACCGGTCGTGCACTGCACATCGGCCACCTGGATGTCGACCTCGGCCGCACCAGCACCATCCGTGCCGATGCGATCACCTTCGCCAATGCCGCCTGGGCGAAGCAGCCGAACATGGCCACGGCCGACCGCGTCGAGATCGACGTGCGGGTATGGCCCCTGCTGCGCGGCAGCGTACAGCTGCCGGAAGTGCGCCTGACCCGACCGGACGTGCTGCTGGAAACCGCCCCGCGCAAGGGCGAGCCGGGCAACTGGGATTTCCTGGGTGACAGCAGAGGCGGGACAAGCCCGCAACTCAAGCGCCTGCGCATCGACGACGGCCGGCTGCAGTTCCTCGACGCACTGGGCCGCACCGACATCCGCGTGGGCGTGCACAGCGGCCAACCGAAACAGGCCGATGCCTCGCCGCCGCTGCTGGTGCGGGGCAAGGGCCGCTGGCAGGGCAACCCGTTCACCCTGCAGGGCGGTACCGAATCACCGCTGGAACTGACCGACAGCGACCACCCGTTCCGCATCCACCTCGACGGCCGCGCCGGTGCCACCCACGCAGTGGCCCGCGGCACGCTCACCAACCCCTTCCAGCTGCGCGTGTTCGACCTGCAGTTCGCGCTCAGTGGCCAGGATCTGGCCGATCTCTACCCGCTGCTCGGCATCGCCATCCCGCCCTCACCGCCCTATGCGTTGGACGGACGCCTGAAGCGCGACCACAACGTCTGGCGTTACGACGGCTTCACCGGCAAGGTCGGCGACAGCGACCTGGGTGGCAACCTGCAGTTCGAGGTGGGACGCGACCGTCCACGACTGACCGCGACGCTGGAATCCAGGCGCCTGGACTTCGATGACCTGGCCGGCTTCGTCGGCGCGCCACCGAAGACCGGCGGCGGCGAAACCGCCAACGCAGAACAGAAGGCCGAGGCTGCACGCGTTGCTGCCCGTGCACGCGTGCTGCCCGACACGCCCTACAACCTCGGCAAGCTGCGCGCGATGGATGCCGACGTGCGCTGGAAGGCCCACCGCATCAACGCCCCTTCGTTGCCGCTGGACGACATGGATGCGCACCTGCTGCTGGATGACGGCGTGCTACGGCTGGACCCGCTGAACTTCGGCGTGGCCGGCGGCGATATCCGCAGCACGATCCGCATGGATGCACGTCAGCCGCAGATCCGCACCGCGCTGAAGGCCAGCGTGCGCGGCGTGCAGCTGGGCCAGCTGCTCCCGGACGCGAAGCTGGCCGAGCAGGCCAAGGGCGGCATCGGCGGCGAAGTGGACCTGAGCGGCCGTGGCAACTCGATCGCCGCGATGCTGGGCAGCAGCGATGGCAAGGTCGGCCTGGCGATGGGCCGCGGCCATGTCGGTAACCTGGTAATGGAACTGGCGGGGCTGGACATTACCGAATCGCTGAAATTCCTGGTGACCGGCGACAAGCAGATCCCCCTGCGCTGCGCCTTCGCCGACTTCGGCGTGCGCGACGGCCTGATGACCAGCCAGGCACTGGCGGTGGATACCACCGACACGATCCTCATCGGCGAAGGCACGGTCAGCCTGCGCGACGAGACCCTGGACCTGCTGCTGAAACCGCGCCCGAAGGACAAGAGCATCCTGGTTCTGCGCTCTCCGCTGCATATCAGTGGCACGTTCAAGGACCCGTCGTTCCGCCCGGACTTCAAGGCGCTGGGTATTCGTGGCGCCGTGGCCCTGGCGCTGGGCAGCATCGCGCCGCCGGCGGCGTTGCTGGCGACGATCGAACTGGGGCCGGGGAAGGATGCCGACTGCGGTGGGCAGTATGCGAAGTAGGTTTACAGCGTTGTTCGCGGCGCCTGCATTGATCGCGGCTTGAGGGGGACGGGTGACGCAGGCAGGACACGCCGCAAGTACGTCCCTGTAGCAACTGTGTTGAGAGATGGGCCTTGGCCCCGCC